>CAZWSE010000131.1:0-7370 GCA_964636575.1 uncultured Sulfitobacter sp.
ACTTCGCCTTGAAAGAGATGGAGCCGTCACCGCGCGAGCTGGCAGTGACGTTCACGGATCAAGAGCGCTATTTTGTGTCGGAATCCACTGTGTATCGCGTGCTGAAGGCGCATGACCTGATCACCAGCCTTGCCTTCATCGTCCTGAAGGCTGTCAATGAGTTCCAGCACAAGACCACGGCAATCCACCAGCTTTGGCAGACCGACTTTACCTACATCAAGGTCCTTGGTTGGGGCTGGTTCTATCTCAGCACGGTCCTCGACGATTACAGCCGCTACATTGTCTCATGGAAACTTTGCACGACCATGCGGGCAGAAGACGTGACCGACACGCTGGACTTGGCGCTGCAGGCATCAGGATGCGATCAAGTTCACGTCGTTCACAAGCCACGTCTTCTCAGTGACAATGGATCCAGTTATGTCTCGGGCGACTTGGCCGAATGGTTGCAGGACAAGGGTATGAAGCACTCGCGCGGCGCGCCATATCATCCGCAAACCCATGGCAAGATCGAACGCTGGCACCAGACTTTGAAGAACCGGATCCTACTAGAAAACTACTTCCTGCCCGGTGATCTGGAGGCAGAGATCGAAGCCTTCGTCGATCACTACAATCACCAGCGCTACCACGAGAGTATCAACAACGTCACACCCGCCGATGTCTACTTCGGACGGGACAAAGCCATCCTAAGCCAACGCGAAAGGATCAAACAAAAGACGCTCGAAGCGCGACGCTTGCATCATCGCCTGCACGCCGCATAATCAAACCAACAAGATGAGCCAAACTCTCTCTTAGTTTAGGCCCCCATTGGCCCCAAAAACTCTGATGACGGACATGACAGCACCCGCTACACCACTTCTGATTTCCGGGCTTTGGACAAGACTTTGCTAAGAGCAGCTGCTGGCATTGGGCGATAATAGTGAAATCCTTGCACATCATCGGAGTCGCTTAGAGCGAGTCCTTCAAGCTGCTTTGGATCCTCGACACCTTCAACAACTACACCCAAGTTCATTGTTCTTGCCATTGAAATGATGGCATTTCCGATACTTCTTGCGACCATATCACCAGGCAAATGGACCAGAAAACTCTTGTCAATTTTGAGCTTTGAAAAAGGCATTTTGTGTATTCGGCTAAGGGAGGAAAACCCAACGCCAAAGTCATCGATTACCCATTGACAACCTAGGGCGGAAACGGCGTTCATTTGTTCAATAACGGAATCAAATCTGCGGCCGAACGCTCCTTCAGTCAGTTCGAATTCAACTAGTTGGGGAGGAATTCCAAATTCGCGCAAGGTTTCTGAAACGAAAATGGCGAAACAAGGGTTTTCTAATTGCAAGGGTGAAACATTGACTGCGACAGGATGAATTTCAAACCCCATACTCTGCCAATTTTGAATTTGTTTGCAACAGGTCCGCAGCGCGAATGCACCGATGTTATCAATTATCCCGAATTCTTCAGCAATCGGAATAAACTGACTAGGCCCAATTTGAAATTCGGAGTTTTGCCATCGCAACAATGCTTCAAATCCTGTTATTCTGGAGCTGCCGACGTTCACTTTGGGTTGATAAACGAACTCAAATTCATCTCTCTCGACGGCCTTACCCAAGGCTTGCTCAATAGAGCTCTGCAGTATCACTTTCCGCAAGGCACCACGATCAAATGCTAACTTGCGACGCAACTTTTTATCGGAATACAGATCGCGATCTGCGATGATCAACACGTCCGTCGTTTGAACCGACCCTGTGCTTGGTTGCGTAATACAAACGCCAATGCTGCAGTCCATTCTAAGAATAAGCCCGGAAACCAGAAACTCCTTCTTTAAGCTATTGCGTAGCCAAATCCGAATGGAGTCGTCCGTCTGAGGTTGATCGTTAAGCTCTAGAAGGATCCCGAATTCGTCGCCTCCCAAACGGGCTACGGTATCAGTTGGGCCGAAATGTGACACCAGCTCATCCGAAAAGGACCGTAAAAGTTGGTCGCCGACAGGGTGGCCATAGGTGTCATTTACACCTTTGAAATTGTCCAAATCAATCAAGATGACTGCTAGTGATTTTCTGGTTTCCCTGCCCTTTTCTAGCAGTACCTCGCAACGCTTATCGAACGCGGCACGATTTGATAAGTTTGTAAGTGGATCAACATAGGCCATTTCAGCCAGCCGTTTTTCCTGATCTTTGCGTGCCAGACAAAAACGTGTCAACCGCTGCAACGAAGCAACCGAAAGTTTGTCTTTATGCAGAAAATCAGCCGCGCCTGCGGTGATGGCGGATTGATCAAGCTCTGACGTTTCGTCCCCGGTCAGCAAAACCAACGGTGTTGCGGCGCCAGCTTCACAGAGTTCGCGGATCAATTGGATACCCGATAAATCACTCAAATGATGGTCAATAAAGCAGATATCAAAGGCCGCAATTTTCATGCAAATTTTTGCAAGGTCAGGCTCTTGCATCCATGCGACTTCCACATCAACGTCTGGAAATGCGCGCTTCAAATGACGCTTTACTAATTTATAGTCAAACTCATCGTCTTCGATAACCAAAATTTTCATGGACAAACCTCTCGTGCGTAGCTTTGGCCGTTTAACCTTAAGCTTGCTTTACTGTTCCAAAGTTTTGCACGTTATGGTTATCAATTCGTTTTCAAAGTAGCGTCCGGGAATGGAAGGCGCACAATTTCAGAGTAAGTCCCCAAAAGTTCCAAGGCGTTGCGAAACGATTCTGGATTTCCGTCCTTTAAAATGTATCCAGCTGTATGCGACTTGTACGCTTTTTCAATGTCGTGCGGGAAGTTTGATGTGCTCATGATGAAGACAATTGTATCCGACAACTGAGGGTCAGATCTGATTTCGTCCATCAATTCATGACCAGACATACGCGGCATATTGAGATCTAGTATCAGAATAAACGGCTGCTTAAGCCCGCTTAAGTTGTCAGAATTTCTCAGAATTTCCAATGCTTCGATGCCGTCCCTCGCGACCACAACAGGGTTGACGAAACGCAGTTTCTTAAACATGCGCTGCATTGACATGATACTAACCTCGTCGTCGTCTACTATCAGAAAGCTCACCACTGGGGGATTCATATTAAGGATCCTTTTTGTTAAATTGGTACTTGACTTAGGCTGTTCGGCTTGAAGAGAGGCGTGCGACAAATGTAGTTCCTCTTTGTTTGTTGGGATCTGACTTAACTCTGATACTTCCGCCGTGTCGCGTGGTCAGCTTTTCGACGAGGGAAAGGCCTATTCCGCTGCCTTCGACAACATCCCGAGACTCTAGTTTTTCAAACAGCCGGAAGATTTTTGAATGATATTCTGAAGGTATGCCGGGGCCATCGTCTTGGACTTCAAGCTCGACAAAGTTTGTCGATGACTGCGCGCGCACGATGATCGTGCCACTTAATTTGTCGTGATGCTTGATTGCGTTGGACACTAGATTCGTCAGAATTTGCCGGAACGGCACAAGCGGCGCCGAGAAGTTGGCAGAACCAGGCGTTACGGTCACAGAAAAGTGCCCCTTCGGATCGACAAGATCTGCGATTGCGGCGCATTCTTCATGCAGGTCCACGGGTGCATCTTCCGCTGACATCCCGTCAACCTGGGCATAAAGCAGCAAAGCATCCAACAGATCGGACAACCGCACGGATCTTTTGGACAAAAGCTCTAACCGGCGCAGGTTTTCGGCCGATAATTCGTCGCGCGCGTCTTCTAGGGTCCACTCAGCAAGATCAGTGATGGCCCGAAGCGGCGTCTTAAGATCGTGCGAGGCGGCATAGGCAAAGCTTTGCAGATCAGCATTTGACCGGCGCAGGTCGCGGGCGACTTTTTGACTTAAGCGTAGCGCATGCGCGATTTCGCCCAACTCATCCGTCCCCGTGACAGCAATCTTGTCTGCATAGTCACCATCGGCAAAGCGGCGCACAGAGGTGATGAGGCTTTTGATCCGCCGGTTCAATTGCATTTCGATCAGGAACAACAGCACCAAAACAAAGCCCCCAGTGACCACAACCAGCAAGAACAAGTTGGTGATGGACACGGATCGAATGGATTGATCCAGCAATGCGCTTGTTGTTTCGGCCCGCGCGTTGGCCGTTTCGATTGTGGTCGCGATCAAGGTTTCAATGCGCCTGACGTGTTGCAGGCTTGCGGCAACGACGTCATCGATCTCGCCTTGCAGCGACACTTGCGCGTCGACGCTTTCCAACACACCGCCTTTCCCGGAGAGCAGAACCCCAGCAGCGATGAGTTCCCGCGCCAAAAGCACCCGCTCGTCTGATGCGTCAATACGACTGATCAACCGCAGGCTTTCGCGCAGCGAAAAGCTAAGATCTTGTGCCATCGTTTTAGAGCTAAAGCGATCCTGGTTTTGGGCGCCGCTTTCGACTGTGTCTTGCATGTTTTCAATGCGAAGCTCTAAAGATATCAGCGTGTTAAGCTGCAACGAAAGCTGTCCTATGCGCGCTGATTCAGTTCCCAGATCGATGCCGTTTTGAATGTCGGTTAACAGATCAAGCCGAAGCCCTTCGATGAAGATCTCCATCTGGTCCACGGTCACGCGCAAACGTTCAAGCTGTTGGGCGCGCGCGCGTACCAACTGTTGCTTTCTAAGTTCAAGATCGATCAAGGTTTCCGAGGACCCGAACAACCGCGAGGCGCTTTCGCGCAGATCAGAGTTTGATGCTAGCACTTCGTAGGTCTTAATCTTTTCTTCAAACTCTCCGCGTCGCTGCTGGAACGACTGTTCGAAGTCATCCAAGTTTGCGTTGGGGTCGATGTATTGCAGGGCGACGATCTGTTCTGCTTGGGCGGATAACAACGTCACAAGGGATTGTGCTTGCGCCAGAAACGGAATCGCCCCGTCGGTAAGGTCACTTTTGCGATCCGCAATGCTTTTAAACTGCATTGCAGATGAAAAGCCGGTCGCAAAAACCAACAAGATAATAATGAAATAAGACATCCGAAGCCGGAAAACCATTCCGCCCATCATATCCGGTCTTGTCAATCGCACGTTTTGCGACCCCTTTGAAACTTTTCATTCAGAAAGCTTAATACGGGTGCAACGTTAACTGACCGTTAAAGACTAGGGCGTACGACGACCGGGCATCCCCCAAGAGGTCTGATTATGAACTTCCAGCTTCCAACCAATGCCAAAAGCCGGCGGTGGGTTTTGGCGTCCGGCTGCGCCGCAATCGCGGCTCCGGCACTTTCCGCCGCGCGGGTGTCTCACCAAGAGATTGCCGACATGGTGCGCGATCGGTTTTCCGAACATGACGCGCCCTTGCGTATTCTTCTACCGGTTGGATCAACCACCAACGTCCAGCCTGTTGCGGACGCTTTTCAAAACCTGACTGGCGTAAACGTGGTGCTGACAGAAGTGTCCGAAGACGACGTGCATGTGCAGCTGTCCTTGGATCATCTGACGGGTCAGCAGAACTTTGATCTGGCGCTTCCTGCGACCTTCACAATCCCCGATTTGGTCGAAGGCGGCGTGATCAGCCCGTTTGAAGGTCTGCGCTGTTTTGAGGACGTGACATCAACGCAAAGCACCTCTTTGTTTACCATTGGCGACACATTTGATGACGCAACTTACGGGTTTCAGACCGATGGCGATGCCTATGTCATGTTCTACAACACCGACTTTCAAAATAACGAAACGGAACGCAGCGCTTATGCGGACCGCTTTGGTATGGATCTGGCCACGCCCCAAACCTGGGAAGAGCTAGATCAGCAAATGGCTTGGTTTCATCGCCCCGGTGATGGCAAATTCGGGGGCATGCTGTTTCGAAATCCCGGGTATGTTGCGTGGGAATGGTGGGTGCGTTTTCATGCCAAGGGCGTATGGCCCCTGTCCGAAGATATGACGCCTCAATTGGCGAACGACGCAGGCGTCACAGCACTGGAAGACATGATCCGGGTCAGTGAATATCTGGCGCCCGAGGCCGCAACAGCCGGGCTGTTTGAAAATTGGGAACGCTACGAACAGGGCGATATCTATGCCAATGTCGGCTGGGGCGGATCGCAAAAACACTTTAACAAACCCGGATCGCGGGTGCGCGGCAAGTTAACCTATGGCGCAACCCCTGGCGGGATGATTGGCGATGACCTTCTTGTCACGCCCTACTTCAATTGGGGCTGGAACTACGTGGTGTTGTCAACCAGCCCAGAGGCCGAGCTTGCGCTACATTTTGCGGCCTTTGCCACCAGCGCGCAGATGTCGACTTTGTCCGTCCAGCAGGATGGCTTCTTTGATCCCTACCGGCCAGAGCACTACGAAGACGCCAAAATTCGTCAGGCCTATTCGGATGACTTTTTGGCTGTGCACCGGGCCAGCATGGAAAACGCGATACCCGACCTTTATCTCGCGCGTCAAAGCGACTACTTCCTGTCACTTTCGGACTGGATCACGCGCGCAATCAACGGATCCACAAGCCCAGAGAACGCGCTCGCCCGGGTTGAACAACAATGGAACATCACGACAACGTCGGTCGGGCAGGCCAAACAGACCGACCGATGGCTGTCGCTTCGGTCAAAATACCCGGTCGCTGCCCGTCGTCTTCTGTCTGATGTGTAAACCTGCATGACCCCGCAAGAGAAGCTCGCGCCTTGCGAAGCCAAGCCAAGCCCTGACGCCGAGTTTGCAAGGCTTCTGCACCGGTTAAGCCACGATCTAAAAGCGCCGGCCCGCGCCATCGTTGATTTGACAAGCTGGATAGAAGAAGACCTGCGCGAGGCTGGCACCAAGGTGCCTGAAGCGGTAGATAGCAATCTGTCGCTTTTGATGCGGCGCAGTCTTCGGATGCAATCGCTGATCCATGACTTGATGACCTATGCCAGTGTTGGCACATCCAACGACATGTTTGCCGGCGAATGGTTCGACGTCCTTGCAATCACCCTGCGCGAGGTCCCAGACCTTTCCAACTATGATTTCCAGACAGAGCTTGGCGGCGTTCCCGCGATTTCTGTTGCCGACCTTCAGACAATGCTGATTGCTTTGCTAAATAATGCAACCAAGCATAACCCGACTGGCTCCGGCACAATCAGGCTGGTCACATCCGAGCAATCTAATGGATGTTTGCTGCGTGTTTATGACACAGGGCCCGGCATTGCGCCTGAGAAAGTTGACCATGCTATGCAGATGTTTACCACCTTATCACGTAAGGATAATGTTGAAGCAAATGGGCTTGGCCTCCCTACAGTAAAGCGTGTGGCAGATTTGGTGCGTGGTTCGTTTAATCTCGGACCCGGTCATGATGGCGCTGGCTGCTGCGCGACAGTGTGGCTTCCCAATCCAGTCGAATTTAGGCTTCAGTGCGCACTAGGCTGATGATAGCACGAAAACAACACTCCAGAGGGTGGGGAGATTTGGATTTCCGAAGGCAAAGATG
>CAZWSE010000132.1:0-7338 GCA_964636575.1 uncultured Sulfitobacter sp.
GCATAGCGGACCTTGACGCTGGATGCAGCGAAGGTCCGCTTTCCGCCGTTTAATGTATTTCGCTATGCCCTGATGCAAGCCGTCTTAAGATCGCTCTGTGGTTTAGATAATGAGGGTCAAATCGGACTGGGTACAACACAACAGTTGGATAGGTTTGTCACTACCGACTTAGGTTGCTTGTAGATGCAGACCGCCCATGTTGACGAAACACTGACCATCGTTGTCTTGACGCCGTTGCGCCCATGAAATATGCGAAGCCTCGTAGAGCGGGTGTTGTGTAATGGTTAAGACCTCAGTTTTCCAAACTGAAGATGGGGGTTCGATTCCCCCCACCCGCTCCAAGCTTCTCTCGATTGGTTTTCGTTTGCGACAACTGGCCGCTTGACCCCAAAGGGATGGGCTTGCAAAACCCATTCACGCTTTTTGGGAACAGCAATGCCACAAGACACCGTATCATCCTCGTCTCACCCTCAGCCTGCAGGTGTTCAAGCAACGCCGCCGCCGGCCAATGACGAGCGTGAAAAGTCTAAACAGCTGGGCGCACTCAGGGCCTTGTGGCCCTATATGGCGCCTTATCACGTCTTGATGGGGGCGGCGGCCCTTGCGCTGGTTTTAACCGCGATCGTGTCATTGGCTTTGCCTTTGGCGGTTCGTCGCGTGATCGACAATTTCGGGGTCACGGACGGACAAATCCTGGATCAGTACTTTATGGCGGCGCTTGGGGTGGCAGCCCTTTTGGCGCTTGGAACGGGGCTGCGCTATGCGCTTGTGACACGGCTGGGTGAGCGGGTCGTTGCAGACATTCGAAAGGCTGTGTTTGATCGTGTGATCGGGCTTAGCCCAGCGTTCTATGAAAAGGTCATGACCGGCGAAGTGCTCAGCCGGATCACGACTGACACAACCTTGATCCAATCGGTGCTCGGGTCATCGGTATCGATTGCTCTGCGCAATGTCTTGATTTTGATCGGGGGATTGATCCTGATGCTGCTGACCTCGGCAAAGCTGACGGGGTTGGTCTTGCTGATCGTGCCCGCTGTGGTTCTGCCGATTTTGATCCTTGGACGCAGGCTGCGTGTAATCAGCCGAGAAAACCAGGATTGGATCGCGGCATCATCCGGCAATGCATCCGAGGCGCTGAGCTCGGTTCAGACGGTACAAGCCTTCACGCATGAAACGGCCAGCCGGACACAGTTCAGTCAAGTGATCGAGCATTCGTTTGTGTCCGCAAAAAAGCGGATCAAGACGCGTGCAGCAATGACAATGATTGTGATCTTTCTGGTCTTTTCGGGCGTCGTTGGGGTGATGTGGATCGGGGCGCGGGATGTGCGCGCAGATGTAATGACCCCAGGGGCTTTGGTGCAGTTCGTGATCTATGCGATCATGGTTGCAGGGTCCGTCGCGGCCCTGTCGGAGATCTGGGGAGAGTTACAGCGCGCCGCGGGTGCGACCGAGCGTCTGGTCGAGCTTTTGCAAACGGACGACACGGTGTTGGACCCAGACGTGCCTGTTGTGCTTGCCGCACCAGTACGAGGGGCGATTTCGTTTGAGGACGTGCGGTTCAGCTATCCATCCAGACCGGATGTTGCAGCGCTGTCTGATGTCTCGCTTGAGATTGAACCGGGTGAGACGGTTGCCTTTGTTGGCCCGTCGGGGGCCGGCAAGACAACGATCATCCAGATGATCTTACGGTTCTATGACCCGTCCAGCGGGACGATCCGGCTTGATGGAGTAGACCTGCGGGATATGGATCGCGATCTCTTTCGCCGGCACGTGGCGCTTGTACCGCAAGACCCTGTCATCTTTGCTGCCTCAGCCCGCGAAAACATCCGCTTTGGACGGCCTGAGGCAAGTGGCGCAGAGGTTGAGGCGGCTGCCAAGGCCGCAGCCGCGCATGAATTTATATCCGAGTTGGCGCAGGGCTATGACAGTTTTGTCGGCGAACGTGGTGTCATGCTGTCGGGCGGTCAAAAGCAACGTATCGCCATTGCGCGCGCAATCCTGCGTGATGCACCTGTGTTGTTGCTGGATGAGGCCACAAGTGCGCTTGATGCAGAAAGCGAACGTGCGGTTCAACAGGCCGTTGACCAGCTTTCTAAAGGGCGCACGACCTTGATTGTTGCGCACCGCCTGGCGACCGTAAAGAAAGCGGATCGCATTGTTGTCTTGGATCGTGGTCGCATTGTCGCCACTGGACCACACGATGATTTGGTCGCCCAAGGCGGGCTTTATGCCCGTCTCGCCCAACTGCAGTTTACCGACGGATTGGCTGCAGAATAGCGACGCGTGCCGCGTCATTTCATTTCTGAGCCTCCGGCGGGGATTTATTTAGAACAAAGAAGTGAATGCCCCGTGCATGCGTTTTACGCTGCGTAGACGCTTGCGCTTTTGTCAGTGACCTTCCACATTACCTGTCAGGGAACACAACGGCCCGAAACGGGCGTTCTGGGAGGAACAAGAGACATGAATTTTGCCGGTATTGCCGATCGTGATGCAATTGTAGCTGAAATGCCGTGGGCTGATCGCGACGTTCCGAAAACGCTGTACAGTTTGCTCAGTCGCACCGCCACGAAGTTTCCGACCCACAATGCTGTCAGCTATCAACTGCTGTCAGGCCCAACCGACAAGGCCGAAACGCTGAACTGGACGCAACTGCATGGCAAGGTCACCCAAGCCGCAAACATGTTCCGCAGTCTGGGCGTAGGTCCCACCGACGTTGTCGCCTATATTCTGCCAAACTGCCACGAGACGACGATCACGTTGCTAGGTGGTGCCGTCGCCGGGATCGTGAACCCGATCAACCCGCTGCTCGAGCCCGAGCAAATTGCGTCGATCTTGCGCGAGACAAATGCCAAGGTTGTCGTCACCCTGCGGCCTTTCCCAAAAACCGATGTCGCCGAGAAAACCGCTGAGGCTGTGCGCCATGCCCCCAATGTCAAAACCGTGCTCGAAGTTGATCTGAACCGGTATCTGACCCCGCCCAAGTCGTGGATTGTTCCTTTGATCCGTCCCAAGCTGAAGGGCGAAACCCATGCGGATTACAAGCCGTTCAATGCGGAGTTGGCCAAGCACAACACGACCCTTGATTTTGAGGACGTGCAAGAAGACCGTGTGGCCTGTTATTTCCATACTGGTGGCACGACAGGCATGCCAAAGGTTGCCCAGCACAAGTATTCGGGCCTTATTTATAACGGCTGGCTTGGCGATACCTTGCTGTATTCCGCGGACGATAACATCATGTGTCCGCTGCCCTTGTTCCACGTCTTTGCCTGCCATGTGATCTTGATGGCCGCCATTTCATCGGGTGCCCATGTCGTCTTTCCGACGCCGCAGGGGTATCGCGGTGATGGTGTGTTCGATAACTTCTGGAAGCTGATCGAACGGTGGAAAATCACCTTCATTATCACCGTTCCAACGGCTATTTCCGCCAAAATGCAGCGACCCGTGGATGCGGATATTTCGACTGTGAAAACAGCCTTTTCCGGGTCTGCACCTTTGCCGCTTGAGCTCTTTCGCCGTTTTGAAGAGGCCACGAGCATCAAGGTCATCGAAGGTTACGGCCTAACAGAGGCGACGTGCCTTGTGTCGTGTAACCCCGTGGATGGCGCACCCAAGATCGGCTCGATCGGTATTCCGTTGCCTTATACAGACGTCAAAATTATCTCCAACGGGTCCGAGCAAGGCGTCGATGAGATCGGTGAGATTTGCATCTCGAACCCGGGCGTTTTCGCAGGCGCGACCTATACCGAAGCTGACAAAAACAAAGACCTCTACCATGATGAAACCTACCTGCGGACAGGTGACTTGGGACGCTTTGATGCAGACGGATATTTGTGGATCACGGGCCGCGCCAAGGATTTGATCATTCGCGGGGGGCACAACATTGATCCTGCCGAGATTGAAGAAGCCTTGCTGGGCCATCCCGCCGTCGCTTTTGCCGGCGCGATCGGGCAGCCTGATGCGCACTCCGGTGAGATCCCTTGCGCCTTTGTGGAACTGGTCGCAGGTGAAACCGTGACCGAGGAAGAGCTGCTGGAATATTGCCGCGTGCATGTCCACGAACGCGCAGCGCACCCCAAGCACATGACGATCTTGGATGAGCTGCCCAAAACAGCTGTCGGCAAGGTGTTCAAACCGGACCTGCGCCGCAACGCCATCACACGCATCTATAATGAGGCACTTGAGGCCGCAGGCGTGCCTGCACGTGTTGCGTCTGTCTTGGATGACAAGAAGCGCGGGCTGGTTGCCCAGGTCACGCTCAATGGCGCGACTGACAGTGACGTGCAGGATGTCTTGGGTGGATTCATCCGTCCTTGGGAGCGTATTGAAAACGCAAAAGCTGCATAAAGAACAACTGGTTGCGCGAGGTTGTTAATACTTTAGATGACCCTCGCTCAATCTCCTTTTTCGTACCGTTCTGATCCTGATGTTCCGGATTTCGATGACACCGCACCAGTAGCCTTCATGGATGGAGAGTGCACGCTCTGCAGCTTTGGGGCGCGGATGATTCACCGGTTGGACCGCACGCAGACATTCCGAATTTGCCCCATTCAAACCGATCTGGGCCGCGCGATGTTGACCCATCTTGGACTTGACCCGCAAGACCCCTGGACATGGGTTTTTCTGGACCAAGGCCGCGCCTATCACAGCTTTGATGCGCTTATTCAGGTGGGCAAACGCACGGGCGGGATCGGCCATGCCTTGCGGTTGTTTGGGCTACTGCCGCGCCCTGTCCGAGACTGGATGTACCTGCGGGTTGCACGCAATCGTTATGCTATGTTTGGCCGTAAGGAAATGTGTACCTTGCCGGATCCAGCGTTTCGGGCAAGGCTGATGTTGGGCTGACCGCATAAGGGGACACGTATGGACTATTCCACGAAAATAGACGCCCAGACTTGGGCCTTTATCGAAGAGACCGGCAAGTATTATCCCCCTGATGCAGTGACGCTAACCGTGGCCGAACAGCGTGACGTCTATGACCGGATGTGCCGTGCTTTTCACCGCGGCTATCCGGATGGGATTACAGTCAGCGATCTGGATGCCGGTGGGGTGCCGTGTCGTCTATACCAGCCATCGCAAGATGCTGATATCACTGTGCTATATTTCCATGGCGGCGGCTTTGTTGTGGGCGGTCTAGAAAGCCATGATGACGTCTGTGCCGAAATATGCGACCGGACAGGGTACCGTGTATTGTCAGCGGACTACCGAATGTCCCCTGAACATGATCACCCTGCGGCCTTTGAGGACTGTTGGGATGTGTTGCTTTACGCGCTTGGGGCTTGGGACAGCCCCGTTGTGCTCGCGGGCGACAGTGCGGGTGGCAACCTTGCAGCAGCTGTGGCGCATCACGCGCGGGGGCGGGCGATGGGGGTGATCGGTCAGGTTCTGATCTATCCTGGATTGGGGGGCGATATGACCAAAGGCTCCTATATCGAACATGCTCAAGCCCCGCTGCTGACGATGGAAGAGATTGAATTCTATAAGACAATTCGCACCTCAGGCCGCCCTGCGCCGGACGGCGATCCGACCTATGCGCCGCTGCAAGACACCGATTTCAAAGGTCTGCCGCCTACAGTCTGTATCTGTGCGGAATGTGATCCCTTGGCCGATGACGGAGCGGCGTATCGTGACGCCATCCTTAAGGCAGGTGGACAGGCCACGTTTATCCGTGAAGACGGTTTGGTGCACGGATATCTGCGCGCGCGCCGGTCCGTGAAGCGGGCGGCGGACAGCTTTGATCGGATCATCGACGCGATCTCCGCGTTGGGACGGGAAGACTGGCCCTACTAAGTCAAAAACGGCTTTGCTTTCATTGACTTAGGGATATCAGCCCCCAGTCGCGACAGGATCGTCGGGGCCAGTTGCAACTGGTCAATCACAGTGTCTTCCGGCGGGCCATCGGCGGGGCCAAAATAGTACAGCGCAGATTCCTGCTGCAATGCGCCCCGACCCCCGTGATGGCCACGGTCATCTTGGCCGTGATCCGCTGTGACGATCACCTCATATCCAGCGGCGCGCCATTGCGGGATAAAGGGGGCCAGCATTTCATCCATGACAAAACAAGCGTGGTCCATTTCCTGACTTTCATGGAAGAACCGATGGCCCATACTGTCGAGCGTGCAGGTGTGTAGCATCCCGTAATCCAGCCCGTGTTTCAGGCACAGGTTGGTCAGGGTGGCGAACAGATCAACATCGCTGGGGGTCATCTGATTGGCCTGTCCATAGCCCGTCATAGTGTGAAACCGGCCATGGTTTATGCTGGTGCTGTCAGGCTCGTCGTATTCAATATCTCTCACATAATCAAAGGGATGGCGGTTAAAGAACTCGGACCAGAAGGAATGGGCAACCGCGCCTGTGACGCCGCCCGCGCGGCGGACTTCGCTGAACACATCCGGCTGAGACAGGCGGAACACATTGCCATTGCCCGTGCAGCCATGCTCTTGGGGGGGAACGCCAGTATGGATTGACGCATAGCACGAGGCCGAGATCGACGGCAGCACAGCGCGGTGTTTCCAGACCCGCGCATCGCCACGATCCACCCAACCTTCCAGATTGCCAAACAGCCGCCGCCAGTTGCGGTGGGGCACACCGTCCAGAATGATAAGAAGCAGTTTGTTTTGCATGTATCCGGTCCACTTATTTGACCCCAACTTGGCGCAAGACAGTGTGGCGGTGCAACGGCAAATTCTGGTGACTTGGCAAAGCAGTGCGAATCAGGGTTAACGCCCTGAAAATCCGCGGTTTCAGGAATGCACAACCTGTACAGAACCTGTACACAATCCGTACACCGAAAAATGCTCTTTTCGCGGGTTAACGCAACGTGCGTAGGTGGAGGACAAACGGCCTGTTTTGCGATCACTGGTTTGTGATTTGAGAACCGTAAACGTGAGTCTGGTTGGTCGCGTTTTCGATTAGGCTTTTGAGTAACGAAAGGACCGTACAGATGGCCCGTAAATCGAAACCACGCCGGAAGGCGACTGCTCCGCCGACACCAACGCCTGAACCCACACGACGGGATGTGCTGCTGAAAGCGGCGCAATATGCGACCGGTGCCGCAGTTGTCGGGGTCGGGGGTGTGCTGACGGTACGATCGGTCAAAGCCCACACCCATGAACATGATCTCACCCGCATGGGGCAGGGCAAGCCCACGGTTGTGCAAGTGCACGACCCGACCTGTCCAACCTGCACCGCGCTGCAACGGCAAACCCGCGCGGCGCTGAGCAGTTTTGGCGAATGTGACATGCTCTATTTGGTGGCCGACATCAAAACCGACGAAGGGGCGATGTTCGCATCCCGTTACGGGGTGCCGCATGTGACACTGCTGCTGTTCGACGCGGACGG
>CAZWSE010000133.1:0-7288 GCA_964636575.1 uncultured Sulfitobacter sp.
GCCTTGTGGCGTTCGCGTAGGAACACAAATAGCCCCGATGCCACGATCAGGGCAATCCCGACCCAGACCTCTCGCACGGGCAGTTCCGCCCAGATGATCCAGCCCCACAAGACAGCCAAAGGCAGGCCGATGTATTCAAATGGCGCGACCGTGGCCGCATCTGCCAAGCGGTAGGCTTGGGACAATGTGTATCCGATGATCGCCACGTTCAGGCCAAGCGCTACGAACACCCAGATGTCCTCAGGCTCGGGCCAGACCCATGGGCGCAGCAGGAATTGGATGCTGGGGTTGTCGGAGCCTTCGGCATATTTGCCGTCGCCGGCCACAAGGTAGAACCCCAGACAGACCACGATGAAGGTGACTTGGATATAGGTGGACAGCGCCGATGCCTTGCTGGCCGCACCCAGTTTGCGGGTCATCAACTGGTTGATCGCATAGGTCAGTGCCGCGATGACGGGCAGCAGCAAAACCCAACGACTGACCCCAATATCGGCGGTGCCTTCCCATGGGCGCTGCATGATGACAACGCCAATAAAGCCGACCACAACCGCGCCGATCCGCAAGGGGCCAACCTTTTCGCGCAGGATGGGGATGGACAGCAGCGTGATGAACAAAGGCGCGGCGAAGAACAGGGCGGTCGCCTCTGCCAAGGGCATCGCGGCGAGGGCCACGAAGTAGGTCATGTTGGACACCACGATCATCAGACAGCGGAACAGATGCAGCCACGGGGTTTTGGTTTTCAAAATCCCGAATCCGCCTTCGAATTGCAGGATGATCAGGCTAAAGAACAACCCAATCGCGGATCGCGTCAGGACCAACTCGTGCAAGGGATACCCGCCGGACAATTGCTTGATCAGCATGTCGTTGATCGAAATGCAAAAGACGCCGATCATCACGCACAGAATTCCCAAGGTGGAACGGTCGGTCGGCATGTGGGGGTGTCCTTTCCCTAAGGGGGCTATCACGTTTGACCGTTCTGTCCAGCCCTTCCAGTTGCAAAGCCGTTTGCCTTAGCCGTGGCATGGGGTAGAACAGGGCAAGTTCAAAGGAGACCACACCCCATGAAGATGAGCGACCAGCGCGATATCAAATCAGACCCCGCAACCGTCTACGCGGCTTTGCTGTCGCCGGAGGTGCTGAAAGAATGTGTGCCCGGCGCGCAAGAGGTCACGGGCAATGCATCGGACGGGTTCGAGGCCACGGTGGTGCAAAAAGTCGGGCCAGTGAAGGCGACCTTCAAAGGCGCGGTGACCCTGTCGGACATGGTTGAGAACACATCGCTGACCCTGACGGGCGAAGGCAAAGGCGGGGCCGCGGGCTTTGCAAAGGGTGGCGCCGACGTGCGGTTAGAGCCGTTGGATGATGGTGGCACGCGGTTGATTTATGATGTTGAAGCCAAGGTTGGCGGCAAGCTTGCCCAACTCGGCAGCCGCATCATTGACGGGTTCGCCAAGAAAATGGCCGATCAGTTTTTCACGCGCTTTCAAGAGGTGCTCGAAGGGCCAGCCGAGGACGTTGTTGAAGATGAGGATACACCCGAGGCCAGCAAAAAGGGCTGGCTGAACCGGATGCTCGGGCGGGATTAATCCTGCGCTGTTCATCGGCGCACAGGGGTCTGCGCATCTGCGGGGTCTGTTCAGTCGACCGGACCCGCGTTAGGGGTTGAGCGCTCAGAAGGAACCCGACCATGGCCCCCATCGTATCCATCAAGAACTTGCACAAAACCTATGACGGCGGGTTTGAGGCGCTTAAAGACGTGTCGCTCGATATCGAAGCGGGCGAGATTTTGGCGCTGCTTGGCCCCAACGGGGCGGGCAAGACGACCCTGATTTCGACGATCTGCGGGATTACGACGGCGACGGCAGGCACTGTTAGTGTGGGCGGGCATGACACGATGACCGGCTACAGAGAGGCCCGCGCAATGATCGGGCTGGTGCCGCAGGAAATCAATCTTGAACCCTTTGAGAAGGTCATCAACACCGTCCGCTTTTCACGCGGGCTGTTCGGCAAGAAACGCGATGATGCGGAAGTCGAACGGATTTTGACGCAACTGTCGCTTTGGGACAAAAGGGACAGCCCGACGATGGCCTTGTCGGGCGGGATGAAGCGGCGGGTGATGATCGCCAAGGCCTTGGCCCATGAGCCGCGTGTGCTGTTTCTGGACGAGCCGACGGCAGGCGTGGACGTGGAGCTGCGCAAAGACATGTGGGATGTGGTGGCGGACCTCAAGAAGGACGGCGTGACCATCATTCTGACCACGCATTATATCGAAGAAGCCGAGGCTATCGCGGACCGTGTCGGGGTGATTGCCAAAGGATCGCTTTTGCTGGTCGAAGACAAAACCGCACTGATGGCGCGGATGGGCCAAAAGCAGCTAGAGGTTCAAGTGCAGTCCAAGCTGGATGCAGTCCCCGAGGCGCTGAGCGCATTTGATCTGACGCTGTCCGAGGACGGGCGCGCTTTGGTTTACAGCTACGACACCAAGGGCGAGCGGACGGGGATCACGCAATTGCTGACCGCCGTGGCCGCAGCGGGGCTGACCCTGAAAGACGTGCAAACCCAGCAATCGAGCCTTGAGGACATCTTTGTGTCACTGGTGTCCGATCCGGAGGACGCATCATGAATTGGACCGCGATCAAATCCATTTACTTTTTCGAGATGGCCCGCTTTTTCCGGACCTTCCTGCAAAGCTTCATCTCGCCTGTGATTTCGACATCGCTTTACTTCGTGGTCTTCGGGGCAGCGATTGGCAGCCGTATCCAAGAGGTCGACGGGGTCAGCTATGGGGCGTTTATCGTGCCGGGGCTGATCATGCTGACGGTCATCACACAAAGCATATCGAACGCGTCTTTCGGGATCTATTTCCCGAAGTTTATCGGCACCATCTATGAATTGTTGTCCGCGCCTGTGAATTTTCTTGAGGTCGTTTTGGGCTATGTCGGGGCGGCTGCCACGAAATCCTTGTTTATTGGGGTGATCATTCTGATCACCGCGCGATTGTTTGTGGATTTCCAGATTGAACACCCAATCGCGATGATCGCCTTTCTGGTTTTGACCTGCACGTCCTTTGCGCTTTTTGGTTTTATCATCGGCATATGGGCCAGCAATTTTGAGCAGTTGCAACTGGTGCCTTTGCTGATCATCACGCCCTTGGTGTTTCTGGGTGGATCGTTTTATTCGATCTCAATGTTGCCGCCGTTTTGGCAGACGGTGACCCTGTTTAATCCGGTGGTTTATCTGATCTCCGGCTTCCGCTGGTCATTCTTTGGCACCGCTGATTTGCCCATTGGTCTGAGCCTTCTTGCGATTGCGGCCTTTACCGCGCTTTGTCTGGCGGTGGTTTGGTGGATCTTCAAAACCGGCTGGCGTATTCGTCAGTGACTGTTGCTTTTTGAGTATTTTTCAAAGGGTAAAGCAGTGGAAGTTGGCCCGTTGCCTTGTTTGTCCCCGCCTCGCAATCTACATGGGATGAATGAAACGATTTTTGCCCTTTGTGAAGAACGATCCGACGGTTTCGGTTGTGCGCATGTCTGGGATGATTGCAAGCGGCGGCCGTGGCGCGCTGAACGATCAGTCTTTGGCCCCTGCGCTTGAAAAAGCCTTTGCCAAGGGCAAGCCTGACGCTGTGGCGCTTGTGATCAATTCGCCCGGTGGCTCGCCTGTGCAATCGTCTTTGATTGGTGCGCGTATCCGGCGCTTGGCAGATGAGAAATCCATACCTGTTTATGCCTTTGTTGAAGATGTGGCGGCCTCTGGCGGGTACTGGCTGGCGGCGGCTGCGGATGAAATTTATGCCGACGAAAGCTCGGTTCTGGGCAGCATCGGGGTGATTTCATCCGGCTTTGGCGCCCATGTCTTGCTGGCCCGCCAAGGGGTCGAGCGGCGCGTTTATACGGCTGGTAAGTCCAAATCCATGCTGGACCCGTTCCGCCCTGAGAACCCTGAGGATGTGGACCGTTTGAAGACCCTTCTGTCCGACATCCATGACAATTTTATTGCCCATGTTAAGGCCCGCCGTGGCGAGAAGCTGGACCAAACCCGCGATCTGTTCACAGGCGAGATCTGGCTGGCCCGCAAAGCCATCGACGCAGGCCTGATCGACGGGGTCGGCCATTTGAAGCCCAAGATGCAGGAACTGTTTGGCGAGAAGGTCAAGTTTCGCATGTATGGCACCAAGAAGCCGTTCTTGCAGCGGTTTGGCGCGCAGATGGTCAATGACGCCGTCTACGGCATTGAAGAACGCGCGGCCTTTGCCCGTTTCGGGTTGTAGCCGCTTATGGTGTTTAAGATTGTCACATTGTTTTTGGTGGTCATGGGCGTGCTGGCGATGTTCGGCAAGCTAACGGCCGTCAATCCGCGCCGATTGTTGACCGGCAAATGCGGAGCCTGTGGCCGTTACAGAATTGGCAAAGGCCCCTGTGCCTGCGGCAAGGGCAAAGGGTGAGTTTGAGTGATTGAAGCGCTGTCGAACCCGTGGCTGCTGTCGGCACTTGGTCTGATCATATTGCTGCTTGCGGGGGATGCGCTGGTGCGTGGCGCTGTGAACCTGTCGCTGCGCCTCGGGATTCCCGCGCTGATCGTCAGCCTGACGATTGTCGCTTTTGGCACCTCTGCCCCTGAGTTGTTGATTTCTATCAGCGCGATTTTGGACGGCGCGCCTGGGTTGGCCCTTGGTAATGTCGTTGGTTCAAACACGGCCAATATTCTGCTGGTCCTTGGGGTGCCCGCCTTGCTGGCGACCATGCATACCTCTGAATGCGAGACCAAAAAGACCTATCAATATATGATCCTTGCGAGCCTCTTGTTCATCGGGCTGGCCTTTCGGGGCACGTTTGACTGGCTTGCGGGCTTGGTGCTGCTTGGTGCGTTGATCTACGTGCTTGGGGACGCCATGCGAGATGCATTGGCGCACCGCAAGGCGGGCGCTGGCGACGCTGATCTGGACGACGATCTGGAGGATGTTGAAGGTGCCGACCCTAATATGCCGGGCTGGCAGATCGCGGTGTTTTTGCTGCTTGGGATGATCGGGTTGCCATTGGGGGCTGATCTGCTGGTCGATAATGCGACGATCATTGCGCGGACCTACGGGGTCAGTGACACGGTGATCGGGCTGACCCTTGTGGCCATTGGCACATCGCTGCCCGAACTTGCAACCACCGTCATGGCCGCCCTGCGCAGGCAGGCCGATGTGGCGCTGGGCAATGTTATCGGGTCGAACATGTTCAACCTGCTGGCCATCATCGGGGTGGCGAGCCTTGTGGGGCCGATCCCTGTGGACCCGCAATTCCTGAGTTTTGATCTTTGGGTCATGCTGGCCGCATCGCTGTTGCTGATCCCGTTTGTTTATATGGGCAAAGACATCACGCGGCTTTGGGGCATCACGCTAAGCGTCATGTATGTGACCTACCTTATTGTGGTGCTGGCCGCATGAGCAGGGCATTGGTCACAGGGGCAGGTGCGCGGCTGGGGCGGGCGATGGCGCTTTATCTGGCGGGGCGCGGGTTTGATGTGGCGGTGCATTACGCAAGCTCTGACGCAGGGGCCAAGGCGGTCGTGGCCGAGATTGAGGCCTTGGGCCGGAACGCCATCGCGCTGCACGCCGACCTTTTGGACGATGCAGCCACGGCAGAGCTGTTTGCAAAGGCCACCGAAGGCTTGGGCGGGCCGATCACCTGTTTGATCAACAACGCGTCCATCTTTGAATATGACACGGTCCAGACAGCGACCCGCGAAAGCTGGGACAGACATCTCGGCAGCAATCTGCGGGCGCCGTTTGTTTTGACGCAAGCCATGGCTGCACAAGGGCTGACAGCGGATCGGGACGCAGCGGGGGAGCCTGTCGCCACGGGTTTGATCCTGAATATGGTCGACCAAAGGGTGCGCAAACTGACGCCTGAGTTTATGACCTACACGATTGCGAAGATGGGGCTATGGGCGATGACCCAAACAACAGCACAGGCGCTGGCCCCTGCGATCAGGGTCAATGCAATCGGGCCGGGGCCGACGCTAAAGGGGGCGCGGCAATCCGAGAAACACTTTGCAGATCAACGGGCTGCGACAGTTCTGGGGCGCGGCGCAAACGAGGCCGACATCACAGCGGCGCTCGGGTATTTTCTGGATGCGCCGGCAGTCACAGGGCAGTTGATCTGCGTGGATGGCGGGCAGCATTTGGGGTGGGAAACACCGGATGTTCTTGGGGTCGAATAGGCTTTCGAACTGACAGTTTTGCACTGCGTTCATCTTCGTTACAAAACCTTTAAGAAAAGACTAATGTTTTCAGCATGTTGGCTTGAGGGTAAGTTTTTATCAAATGATATCAATACCTTGCATAACTGCCTAAAAATTAGGCAAACTTAACAAGTGTAGCCAATACAACGAAAAAACCGAACTACACAAAACATACCCGCAGACTTATCCACAGAAACCGTGGATGTAATTTCTCTTGATGCCCGCGCTTCAAGATTGCAGCCAAGGGCGGGGAATCATATCTATGGACTATGTCTGACGAACAACTGCCCCCACCCACCGCGAACGCGCCTGCCGAGGTCACCGGATATGCCTGCATTCAGGGGTATCTGAAGACCATTGATGCAAGCCCGGGTGTGTACCGGATGCTCGATGAAGACAGCCGTGTTTTATATGTGGGCAAGGCGCGAAACCTGAAGGCGCGGGTCAGCAGTTATAGTCGCCCGTCGGCACAGCATTCAGGCCGGATCACACGGATGATTGAGGCGACGGCCTCGATGATGTTCCTGACCACCAAGACCGAAACCGAAGCACTGTTGCTGGAACAGAACCTGATCAAGCAGCTCAAGCCCAAGTACAATGTGCTGTTGAGGGATGACAAAAGCTTTCCCAATATTTTGGTGCCTTCGGGGCATGCCTTCCCGCAGATCAAAAAACATCGCGGGGCCAAAAAGGAGAAGGGCAATTACTATGGGCCTTTCGCCAGCGCAGGGGCAGTGAACCGGTCGCTCAGCCAGTTGCAGCGGGTGTTTTTGCTGCGGGACTGTTCGGATTCGATGTTCGAAAGCCGCACGCGCCCCTGTTTGCAGTATCAGATCAAACGCTGCTCCGGCCCCTGTGTCGGCAAAATTTCAGAGGCGGACTATCGCCAGACAGTCGTGGATGCCGAAAAGTTCCTGAACGGCAAAACCACCGATATTCAAGCGCGGCTGGCCGAGGAAATGGGACAGGCGTCAGAGGATATGGAATTTGAACGCGCTGCGGCCCTGCGCGACCGGATCAAGGCGTTGACCCAAGTGCAGACCGCCCAAGGGATCAACCC
>CAZWSE010000134.1:0-7198 GCA_964636575.1 uncultured Sulfitobacter sp.
AAGAAAGCGACGGTCGCCCCAGCTATCTGGTGGTCAATGCCGACGAATCCGAGCCGGGCACCTGCAAAGACCGCGAGATTATGCGCCATGATCCACACACCCTGATTGAAGGCTGTTTGATCGCGTCCTTCGCGATGAACGCCAACGCCTGCTACATCTATATTCGCGGTGAATACATCCGTGAGAAAGAAGCCCTGCAAGCGGCCATCGACGAAGCCTATGATGCAGGGCTTGTTGGTAAGAACGCCTGCAAGTCCGGTTTTGATTTCGACATCTATCTGCACCACGGTGCTGGCGCTTACATTTGTGGCGAAGAAACTGCTTTGCTGGAATCGCTGGAAGGCAAGAAGGGGATGCCTCGGATGAAGCCTCCGTTTCCTGCGGGCGCGGGGCTTTATGGGTGTCCGACCACGGTGAACAACGTCGAATCTATTGCTGTTGTTCCAACGATCTTGCGTCGCGGTCCTGAATGGTTTTCCAGCTTTGGCCGCCCGAACAATGCGGGCACCAAGCTCTTTGCCATCTCTGGTCACGTCAACAACCCATGTGTTGTTGAAGAGGCCATGAGCATCACCTTTGAAGAACTGATCGACAAGCATTGCGGTGGCATTCGCGGCGGCTGGGACAACCTGAAAGCCGTTATCCCCGGTGGGTCGTCTGTTCCGATGATCCCCGGCAAGGATATGCGCGATGCGATCATGGATTTTGATTATCTTCGCGAACAGCGGTCCGGTCTGGGTACGGCGGCTGTGATCGTCATGGACCAGTCCACGGATGTTATCAAAGCGATCTGGCGTCTGTCGAAGTTCTATAAACACGAAAGCTGCGGCCAGTGTACGCCGTGTCGTGAAGGCACCGGCTGGATGATGCGTGTCATGGACCGGTTGGTCAAAGGCGACGCCGAGCCTGAAGAGATTGATATGCTTTTGGATGTCACCAAGCAGGTTGAGGGTCACACAATCTGTGCCCTTGGGGATGCTGCGGCTTGGCCGATCCAAGGCTTGATCCGCCATTTCCGCGACGAGATTGAAGACCGGATCAAGCATAAGCGCGGCGGTGTTTCTGTCGCTGCCGAATAACGATGCCGTTTGCACTGTCCGCCAATGGGTGGTCAGCGCGATGGGGCCGGTCCAAAGGCCAAGTGTGTTAAGGAAGTTCATCCATGTCTAACGTCCTGCCTGAGTGTTTGCGCTGCGATTTTTTCGAGCCGCAGGATGATCTGGTCGGCGAATGTCGCCGGAGAGCGCCGCGCCCTGTTGCGGCCTCTGGATTGGATTTCAACGACCCTGACGCGATGATGGCGCTTTGGCCTGTCGTGTCTCAAGATGATTGGTGTGGTGAGTTTGTTGAAGCCTCTCGCAACCGGTCGGTGCGCAATCAAAGTCTTATGAAAAACCGTCTTGCCGATGCGCAGGCCCGTTTGGCGCGCAGACCTGTTGAAACGAAGGATGCCAGCGATGTTGAAGCGGGAGATGCCGATGCGGGTGGTGATGCTTAGCCGTGGGGTTGCACTGTGTGCGGTGATGATGGTCGCTGCTTGTGATGCGCCTGATCCGGTGCAGGACGGTCCTGTCGCGATTTCTGCTCAAGATTTGTTTGTTGTGCGCGCGGGGCAGGTGGCCTCTGCCAAGATGTTGGCCGCCAACTGTCCGCGCTACGGATTTTCCCAAGATCGCCAAGATGGCTGGACTGCCCAAACCATTGCCCAGATCGAGGCTGGCCAATCCACAGCTGAAACCCGTCGCCAGCTTGCCACCCTGCGCAATCAGTTGCCTGTTGAGACCGCCCGCTATGTGGATTTCTTCCGTGGTCGCAACAACCTCGGGTATCGCTCGAACGTGTCTGACTACTGCCGTGTTGCGGATCGTGAACGCAGCAAAGCAACGGTTGTCGGGCAGTTGCTGGTTCCCGGAGGGTCTGTGTGATGGACGGTATGCATCTGGCAGAGCTGAATGTTGGTCGCCTTTTGGCCCCCACCGATGACCCGCGCGTCGCCGAATTTATGCAAAACCTTGATCGCATCAACGGCTTGGGCAAACGGATGCCCGGATTTGTCTGGATGATGGAAGGCTCTGGCGAGCCTGGCACCGGCAACACCGAGGCCAAGATTGAGGGCGACCCGCAATATGTGTCCAACCTGACTGTTTGGGAAACCGTCGAAGCCTTAGAGACATTCGTTTGGGGCACGATCCACAAGCAGTTCTACGAAAAGCGCGCCGAGTGGTTTGAAGTCATGGGCGATATGCACTTTGTCATGTGGTGGGTTCCAAAGGGCCATCAGCCCAGTTTGGAAGAAGCCCTTGAACGTCTGGCCTATTTGCGCGACCACGGAGACACAGACCACGCCTTTGGATGGTCCTATTTGAAAGAAGCGGTTCAGTGGCGGTCCAACAGATGCGCCCCAACCGCTGCGGAGTGATTGACATGAGATTGATTTTTTCTGCCTGTGCCTGTCTGGCTCTGATCGCCTGTACCGAAGATGATGATCGCATTGCTTTTGACGGTCAGTACTTCAAAGGGCGGGTCAGCGGATCCAAAGAGGATCGCACCCAGTTTGTCGCGACCGTGACGCCGGTTGCCGCGTCCCTTGAAGGGGCCCGCGAGGCCGCCCGATATGAAGGCACCAAGTATTGCATCAAGAACTACGGCACCTCCAAGATTGACTGGTCGTCCAGCCCTGATGCAGAAGAGGCGGACCTGTCGATTGAGAACGGAACCCTGACTGTTGCCGGAGCCTGTGACGAGTGATCCAAAGGGCGACATATCGCGCAAGCGACCAAGCGGATGGGGTGTGTTATTGCATATCAACCCCACGCCGCCCCAAGTGCTATACCACACCACGCGGACCAGATCCGCGTTGGAGTGCATAGAGGAGAGTAGTCATGCGTAACCTAACCGTCGTGTTTGTAGCCCTTTTGATGGCAATCGCAGCCCCCGCTGTATCTGCCAAGCCGTCTTTGCGGGATGTGAAGCAGATCGATGACGGCTTGTTTGCTTTGGCGATCGCCAATGAAATTCGCGAAAACTGCGGGTCTGTGTCTGCCCGTATGATCAAGGCCTATTCGTTTTTGAAATCCCTTGAATCGCAGGCCAAGTCGATGGGCTATTCCGACGCTGAAATCCGCGCCCACATCAAGTCGGACGCCGAAAAGGCCCGTATGCGCCAGATTGGCGAAGCCTACCTGACCCAGAACGGTGTCACCCGTTCGAACCCCGAAACCTTTTGCGTCCTTGGACGTTCCGAAATCCAGAAATCCAGCCAGATCGGTGCGCTTTTGCGTGCCAACTAACTCTGAGGCGAACTGCTCATGTCGAACCTGAAAAAAGTCATCATTGACGGTACTGAAGTCGAAGTGGATGGGGCCATGACCCTGATCCAAGCTTGTGAAGAGGCCGGAATTGAAATTCCGCGTTTCTGCTATCACGAGCGTCTGTCGATTGCAGGCAACTGTCGTATGTGTCTGGTTGAGGTCGTCGGTGGTCCGCCGAAGCCTGCTGCAAGCTGCGCCATGCAAGTCCGCGATTTGCGCCCTGGTCCTGAAGGCCAACCGCCTGTCGTCAAAACCAACTCGCCCATGGTCAAAAAGGCACGCGAAGGTGTGATGGAGTTTTTGCTGATCAATCACCCGCTGGATTGCCCGATCTGCGACCAAGGCGGTGAATGTGATCTGCAAGACCAAGCGATGGCCTATGGTGTTGATTTCAGCCGTTTCCGTGAACCCAAACGTGCGGCCGTTGATCTTGATCTTGGCCCGCTGGTCGAAACCCATATGACCCGTTGTATTTCCTGCACCCGTTGTGTGCGCTTTACCACTGAGGTTGCTGGTATTTCCCAGATGGGCCAAACTGGTCGTGGTGAGGACAGCGAGATTACGTCTTACTTGGGCGAAACTTTGGACAGCAACCTGCAAGGCAACATTATTGATTTGTGCCCTGTTGGGGCTTTGGTGTCGAAACCCTATGCCTTTACCGCTCGCCCGTGGGAGCTGTCTAAAACAGAATCCATCGATGTGATGGATGCGTTAGGGTCCAACATTCGTGTTGATACCAAAGGCCGCGAAGTGATGCGGATGCTGCCGCGCAACCATGACGGTGTGAATGAGGAATGGATTTCCGACAAAACCCGTTTCGTGTGGGATGGCCTGCGTCGTCAGCGTCTTGATACTCCTTACATTCGTGAAGCCGGTAAGCTGCGCAAAGCCACATGGCCCGAAGCCTTGGCCGCTGCTGCAAATGCGATGAAGGGCAAAAAGATCGCCGGTTTGATCGGTGATCTGGCCCCTGTTGAGGCTACTTATGCTTTGAAGTCGATGATCGAAGGGCTGGGTGGAACGGTTGAGTGTCGTACCGATGGTGCCAAGCTGCCTGCCGGTAACCGTGGTGCCTATGTCGGCACCGCCAAGATCGAAGATATTGATACCGCCAAGATGATTATGCTGATTGGCACCAACCCGCGTGTTGAGGCCCCTGTATTGAACGCCCGCATCCGCCAAGCCTGGACGCGTGGTGCCAATGTGGGTCTGCTTGGTGAGGCCGTTGATCTGACATATGACTACGCCCATGTCGGCACCGATCACGCTGCTTTGCAAAAGCTGGCGGATCAAGAGATTGGTGACACCAAGGATGTCGAAAGCCTTGTCATCGTCGGGCAGGGTGCCTTGCAAGCCAAGGATGGCGAAGCCGTTCTGGCCGCCGCGATCAAATTGGCTGAGAATTCAAAATCCAAACTGATGGTTCTGCACACGGCGGCGTCGCGTGTCGGTGCGCTGGATGTGGGTGCTGTGACCGAAGGCGGCGTTATGGCCGCTTTGGAAGAGGCCGAGGTGATTTACAATCTTGGCATGGATGAAGGTGATATTTCGGACGGTCCGTTTGTGATCTACCAAGGCAGCCACGGGGATCGCGGGGCGCACCGCGCTGATGTCATCCTTCCTGCTGCGGCTTATACGGAAGAGAACGGGTTGTTTGTGAACACAGAAGGGCGGCCTCAGCTGGCGATGCGTGCGGGCTTTGCCCCCGGTGAGGCCAAGGAAAACTGGGCGATTTTGCGCGCCCTTTCAGCCGAGCTTGGGGCGACACTACCTTACGATTCGCTCGCGCAGTTGCGCAAGGCGCTGGTCGCTGATGTGCCGCATTTGGGCGCGATTGATGAGGTCACAGACAACGAGATTGCGCCACTGAAGGCTGGCAAAATGGCCAAGGGGCCAGTGCGCTATGCGGTGGCCGATTTCTATCTGACCAACCCGATTGCGCGGGCCAGCCAGTTGATGGCTGAATTGTCCGCCGGAGCGAAGGCGCGCAGCACAGGCAAAATGGCCGCAGAATGAAAACGGGCTGTCTTTTGATCCCATTGGCGCTTTTGGCAGCCTGTGTGGAGCAAGAGCCCGTCGACATAAACACATTGCCCTTCAATCCTGTCTACAACGGGGTTGAGACAGCGCTTTTGGATGGTGAATTGGTCTCGTTTTCGGTGCAAATGACAGGCGCGCGTGCCGAGAGTGACGTGATTGATTACGCAGAATGTGCTGCTGCGGGATACACGTTAATCAGAGGTTATGGTTTTGCGCGTCATTTACGTACAAATGTGATCGAAGAGGGTGGCATTTGGCGCGCCGATGCTGTTTACACCATCTCGCCAGCACTGCCGCGCGGATTGCGCACGATTGATGCTGAAGTCGTGGCCGCCAACTGCGATGAAAATGGGATACCTAAGGTCTAGGGACGAACGTGTTGAGGACATATGGCTGAATTCTTTACAACTCCCGTCGGTCTCGGCGTTTTGATCCTTGCCCAAGTTTTGGCTGTCGTCGCCTTTGTGATGCTGAGCCTGCTGTTTTTGGTCTACGGGGACCGCAAAATCTGGGCAGCCGTCCAGATGCGTCGTGGTCCGAACGTGGTTGGGGCCTTTGGCCTGCTGCAAACGGTCGCTGATGCTCTGAAATATGTGGTCAAAGAGGTCGTTGTGCCTGCGGGTGCCGACAAGCCCGTGTTCATGCTGGCCCCGATGACGTCATTTGTGCTGGCCTTGATCGTTTGGGCGGTCATTCCGTTCAATGACACTTGGGTTTTGTCCGATATCAACGTGGCCGTTTTATACGTTTTCGCGATGTCCTCGCTTGAGGTTTACGGCGTCATTATGGGCGGCTGGGCGTCGAACTCAAAATATCCGTTTCTGGGGTCATTGCGGTCTGCTGCGCAGATGATTTCTTACGAGGTCTCCATCGGGTTGATCATCATTGGTGTGATTATCTCAACCGGATCGCTGAACTTTGGCGCGATTGTCGATGCGCAGGCTGGCGACTACGGGTTCTTCAGCTGGTACTGGCTGCCGCATTTCCCGATGGTGTTCCTGTTCTTTATCTCGGCTTTGGCTGAAACCAACCGTCCGCCGTTTGATTTGCCCGAAGCGGAATCGGAACTCGTTGCGGGTTATCAGGTTGAGTATTCATCCACCCCCTTCTTGTTGTTCATGGCGGGCGAATACATCGCCATCTTCTTGATGTGCGCGTTGATGTCCTTGCTGTTCTTCGGCGGCTGGCTGTCTCCCATTCCGTTCATCGGGGATAGCCCGTTGTGGATGGTTGCCAAGATGGCGTTCTTCTTCTTCCTCTTCGCGATGGTCAAAGCGATCACGCCCCGCTACCGCTACGATCAGTTGATGCGTCTGGGTTGGAAAGTGTTCCTGCCGTTCAGCCTCGTCTGGGTCGTCTTCGTGGCCTTTGCGGCCAAGTTTGACTGGTTCTGGGGTTCTTACGCCCGCTGGCCGCTGTAAAGGGAGCCGACGACATGGATTACACCCGCGCCGCCAAGTACTTTCTTCTTGCTGATTTCTGGACCGGCATGAAGCTGGGGTTGAAGTATTTCTTCGCTCCTAAAGCCACACTGAACTATCCGCATGAAAAGGGGCCTTTGTCCCCGCGCTTTCGTGGAGAACATGCCCTGCGCCGTTATCCAAACGGTGAAGAACGTTGCATTGCGTGTAAGCTCTGTGAGGCTGTCTGCCCCGCCCAAGCCATTACCATCGATGCCGAGCCGCGTGACGATGGCAGCCGTCGCACCACCCGCTATGACATTGATATGACCAAGTGCATCTATTGCGGGTTCTGCCAAGAAGCCTGCCCTGTGGATGCCATTGTCGAAGGTCCGAATTTCGAATTCGCCACCGAGACCCGCGAAGAGCTGTATTACGACAAGGCCA
>CAZWSE010000135.1:0-7083 GCA_964636575.1 uncultured Sulfitobacter sp.
GGTGCTTTCATAGCTAAATGTCGTAAATTCAGTTGTTAGTGAAACCGTTGTTACCCCTGCGATAGTAGACCAATCATAGTCTGACTGGTCAAAATCGAAAATCGCATAGTCCCAGCCCGATCCGCCATCAAGTATGTTGGTTCCGGAACTTCCTATAAGGCGATCAACTCCGCCATTGCCGATCAGGGTGTCATCTCCTTGGGCGCCAAAAAGAACATTGCGTCCATGATCACCAGTCAGAACATCATTATGCATGGTGCCGCTAAGGTTTTCAATTGATGTGTAAAGATCACGTGCCGCATTCCCTGCCGAGCCGCGTCCAAGCAATAGGGAGGCGACAACGCCTTCGCTTACAGGGGCAGACCCTTCAAATCCGTTGAACACACCCGCTTCGCGAAAATAGTTAACCGTGTCGATCCCGCTGCCACCATCATATCTGTCCCTGCCGCCGGACCCGTAGAACGTATCGTAGCCACCCATACCCCGAAAATCATCCTCGCCTTGCGAACCATAAAATATGTCTTCAAAGCTGGATCCTGTAATGCGTTCAATGCTAGTGAAGGTGTCTTGTTCAGCGGGGTTGTTAAGTCTTTTTCCGAATTCGAGATAGATCGTAACGCCTTCGCTGCTTTCGATAAAGGAAACCATGTCGCGCCCGTTGCCGCCATCATAGCTGTCGGACCCAGCGCTATCGATCAGCCAATCATAGTCGCCAAGCGCGCGGATACGATTGTCGCCGTCATCGCCTGTGATGTAGTCTCCGCGCACCGATCCGGTGACGCCTTCAAAGTTCTGAAAGTTGTGGGCAACACCTGCGCCTGTGGCCGTACCTGCGGCCATGTCGATGGTCAGCGCGGTTTTTACGTTCACAAAGCTCAACATGTCCTCGCCGCCGCCACCGTCGATGCTGTCATTGCCGCGCCCGACATTGTGCCACTGCGCGCTGTCGTCGAAGACAAAGACATCGTCGTCGGTTGCGAACGAGATGTTGGATGTCCCCAGTGAAATCGAGTTGCCCGGCCCCGGGTCAGGAAACAGTGTTGATGTCAGTCCGGTCAGCGAGTCGAAGTAAGCATCGGTTTGCGCCTGCGATGTGACAAACGGCAGAGAGGGGCCAGCGACGTTGAAAATGAAAGACTGAAACGTGTCGTCGTCCTCAACTGGGGCCTGTAAAATGACAATGGTGTTTCGGTCGGACCCGCGTTGCGATGAGAAAATGAAACTGGCGGCGTCCTCGTCAGGCGTGACACTGTCGCTGCCCGAGGCCTGTATCGAAAGGTATTGGCTGTTGGACCAATCCAGCAAGTCGGCCACAGCGGTTGTTTCTGCAATGCCATACCCGATTGCTGTTGTGTCGTCTTCGACGGTCAGCAGCACGTCTTTGGTTTGCATTGATAGAACGACCGCAGTCGATCCTTGCGCTCTCTCAACGGAGTGGATGGCCTGAACAGAATACGTCGCCATGACTGGTTACCCTCATCTTAACACGTGTTAACATGAGGATAGCCCGTTGTTTTTCATACCGAAAGGTTCGGATTTGTAACGTATTGTCGCACTTTAGCGTCAGCTTACAGGATCACATCACCATCTGCGAAGGACAGAACTTCGATGTTGGTCAGATAATCGGTGTCCCCCCCGTTCGTCACAGAGGTCACTCCGCTGCCGTCAGTTTGGAAGGTGTAGTCTGCCTGCACCCCGTCGTAGACCGCATAGTCCCAGCCGGTGCCGCCATCCATCGTGTCGGACCCTGCGCCGCCGAACAACCGGTCAACGCCTGCGTTCGCAATCAGCAGATCGGCCCCGCCTTCGCCGTACAGATAGTTGCGGCCTGTGTCGCCGGTCAGAACATCGTCAAAGTCAGTGCCGCCAAGGTTTTCGATGTCGAAATACAGGTCCCGTGCTGCATCGCCGGTTGATCCGCGTCCCAAGAACAGCGAGGCCGTAACGCCTGCGCCCGATTCAATGTAGGACACCGTATCCAGCCCCGATCCGCCGTAGTAGCGATCCTTACCGCCGCCAGATCCGATGAAAGTGTCATAGCCGCCTTGGCCGCGGAAATCATCCTGCCCGTTTGAGCCATAGAAGACGTCCGCAAAGCTTGATCCGGTGACCCGTTCGATGCTTGTGTATTGATCGCCCGCGGCAAGGCCGGTGTTGGTGCCACCACCAAGGCGCACCAGAACCGCCGATGTCGCATCAATGTAGGACACCATATCGCGCCCGTTGCCGCCGTCATAGCGGTCGTTCCCGCCGGAGCCGACAAACCAGTCATAGTCGCCAAGACCCCGCAGACGGTTCGACGCATCGTCGCCCACGATGTAGTCGCCAAAGATTGATCCGGTCACGTTCTCGAAGTTTTGGAATGTATGGGCCACGCCCGTTCCGCTGGCCGTGCCTGCGTCCATGTCGATGTTCAAAGCCGCCGCGCTGGATACAAAGCTGATCATGTCAGACCCGCCACCGCCGTCGATGCTGTCACTGCCCAGCCCGACGTTGTGCCACTGGTTGGCATCATCAAAGACAAAGACATCGTTCTGCGTCGACAGTACCGCGCCAAGCGATGCAAAGGTGATCGTATCACCCGCGCCGGGGTCGGGGTTCAGCGTCGACGTAAAGCCGGTGACCGAGTTCACAAAAGGCTCGATCTGGTTGACGTTTGTGAAGAACGGCAGTGTGGCCCCACCGAGATCAAACAAGAACCCTTCGTATTCGTTGTTCTGGTCGAGCGGGAAATAGACGTTCAGAACGGTTGTCTGCCCCGATGACCAGAAAATCGTGCTCAGCGACGCATCATCTGCCAGCCCGACATTCAAGTTCCGCCCGTCCGGCGTTCTCAGCGACACATATGTATCGTCGATGGAGTTCAGAAAAACGTCTTCGCTGTCCTGAAATTCGATCCCGTAATTGAACACGGTGGTGCTGTCTTCGACCGTCATCAAAATGTTGGTGGTCTGAATGGACAGCGGCGTATCGTCGTTCTCAAATCCGTTGTCACGGCCTGTGTTGTAAATCGCTTGAACTGAATAAGTGGTCATTGGGGTATCCTTGCCGTGAAAGTATTGGCGCTCAGGCTAGCCCAGTGTTTTCCTACTGCAAAGCGTGTTTTGTTAACCTTTTGTCACAGCAAGACGTCCCCGTCTGCAAAGCCGATCACTTCAATGTCGATCAGTGTGGATGTGACCCCGCCGCGTGTGACTGTTGCGTTGGGGCCCGTGGTGTCGATTTGTGCGTCCGCTTGCAGGGTATTTGTAAATTCTGCGCGGTCTGTGCCTGCACCTCCGTTCAGCAGGTTTGCCCCGCCATTGCCGATCAAGGTGTCGTCTCCACCGCCCCCAAGCAGTGTGTTGCCCGTGTTGTTGCCGGTCAGAATGTCGTCGGACCCCGACCCGTAGAGCGCCTCGATGTCAAAGTACAAATCCCGCGCTGCGTCCCCCGCTGATCCGCGCCCGAGCAGCAATGACGCGATCACCCCGCTGGGCGCAGTCGTGTAGCTGACCACATCGAAACCGTCACCGCCGTAGTATCTGTCTTTGCCCCCTGCGGACCCAAAAAACACATCGTTGCCTGCAAGCCCGCGAAAGTCGTCTTCTCCGGTTGAGCCATAGAAGGTGTCGTTGAACCGGCTGCCGGTGGCCCGTTCCACATCGATGTATGTGTCGCCCGTCGCCTGATCGCCCGCACCGTATCCTGCGCCCAGATGCACCAGCACCGCCCCGTCTGCATTGACATAGCTGACCATGTCGCGGCCTGTGCCGCCTTCAAACTGATCCCCTCCGCCTGACCCGACCATCCAGTCATAGTCCCCCAGCGCCCTGATCCGGTTGGCGCCCTCGTCGCCCACGATATAGTCTCCATAGATCGTGGCTGTGACGTTCTCGATCCCGAAAAAACTGTCGAGATCACTGCCAGAGTTCGCGGTTTGTGCGTCCAGATCGACCACCGCCGCTTGGGGCAGATCCACAAGCGACAGCATATCAATGCCGCCCATCCCGTCGATGATATCGCTGCCAATCCCGGGGGTGATCCAGTCGCCGCCCGCGCCGCCTGTGATCTGGTCATTGCCTGCCCCGCCCACAAGCGTGCTGGCGTGGTCTCCCCCGATCAGAATGTCGTTAAAGGCCGACCCGATCAACCGCTCGATCACTGTGAAATGGTTGATGGTGAAGGTGCCTGCCTCAAGCAGATGGGTGCTGCTGGTGTTGTTCTGACTGATCGCGCCGGGTTTTAGGCTGGCATTGACCGGACCCGAAGCTGCCGACAGATCAAGCGTGTCGTAGCCGCCTCCGTCCCAGATCATCGGGTCTTGGGCGCTGGGCTGACCCGCAACATAGGCTGCGTATTGGCCCGTGTAGGTGTCATCGCCCGTGCGCTGGGCCGTGTCTGGTCCGTACAGGAACTGTAAGGCCGCCAGATCGAACATCTGGGGGGCGTCGTCAAAGGCGGCTTCCCATTGCCCGAACAGGGTTGTGGCATTGTCGAAACTGCTTGGAATGATGGTCGACGACGTGGTGCCATAGCGCGGGGTGGAATGGTTCAGGCCGACCCCATGCAGCAGGTTGTGCAAGAACACATAAGGGTTTTCGGCCAGCCCGTCAGATGTGGGATACATGTAGTCGAAGGCGATGATCTGCACCGGCTCGTGCCGCGCGGCCCATGTATAGGCATCGACGTTCGGAACCACGTCGCTGCTGGCCCCGATCTGGATGTCGGCTTGCGCCAATGGAACCTCGACAAAGGTCAACCCTGTGTCTGCGGCGATGGCGGCAAAAGCATCGGTGATGGTGGTTTCCTCAGCCGTGGTCAGCCCGCGGTAGGCATTGCCGTAGGGATGAAACCCGCCTGTGCGCAGGGCATAGCCGACCGTCACAGCGGTGCCGGGCAGGGGGGTCATTGATGACACCATCCCGTAGGCGCTGATCCAGAACGGCAGGTCACTGGGCACGGCGTTTGTATCAATCAGGGTCAAGCCGGGCACGGCGTATTTCCTTAAGATCGGTGTGGCAGGTTAGGGTTCGCTTAACCTTCTGATTTAACTTGGTTAAATAACCGTTAAACGCATCTGCTCAGCCGCAGGTCTGGACATCACATTTGTGATAGCCGACAGTTGCTGGCAGGGGAGACACCACAGATGGGCTACCGCTTCTTTTCCGACAAAAAACGACCCGTTCATCTGGGTCCGTACCCGTTGGAGCGCTTGGCGCGTGTTGATGAGATCCCTGATCTGTCCGGCCTGCCTGCCTTTGCGCCCCTGACCTTCCACCGCGATGATCCGCTGCATCTGGTCAATGCCATGTCCGATCATCAGGCGATGATGGATGCGATCCGCGATGGCTTGGTGAACAAGGTGAAATCCGAAGTGCCTGCCGATGCAACCGACCGCGCCGATCACCTGAAAGCCTTCGGATATTTCAGCGATGCCTCGATGGTGGGGATCGGCCCTGTTGTGCCGCAAGCCGTGTTGGACGACCCCGTGCGCAACCCCGCTGTGGACCGTCTGGCCGACGACCTGCGCACCAAGCAGACCAAGACCTTGGCGTCGGGTATCGACCTGATCATGGCGGACCTGCGCGATGCGATGAATGCGCCACCCTCTGGCATTGGTGGGCATGATACGGCGCTTGTCTTTGCCTATGAATACCCCCGCGACCCAGCGGCAGATGAGCCAGGCACAGACTGGATCATGGACGCCCAAGCCGAACGCGCTTGCGTCCGCGCGACCGAGGCTGCGGTGATCATCGCCAACTACATCCGCCTTCTGGGTTGGGATGCAAAGGCGCATACGTCCACCTCGACGGATGTGTGCCTAGATCGGCTGACCGTTGCCGCAGGGCTTGGCACTGTGGAAGACGGCGCGGTGGTGAACCCCTATCTTGGCACCCGCTTTGGCGTTGCTGTGGTCACCACCAATATGGATCTGACCCACGACCGCCCGCTCGCCCCGCAAGACCAACAACCGTTCTGGCGCACTAAGGGGCCAGCATGGTGGGCAGGCTACGGGTTCGCCAAATCCGCGCTCAACCGCGATCCCTTTGCCAAGCGTCGCTATGTGGACGGGGCGCATCCCTTTGAAAAGCTCAAGCGGGTGGAAGACCCGACGACCTATATAGACGAACCCAACGTCGCCCGTGTGCCCAAGCGTGCCGATATGTTCGCCCGCGCCCAGTTTGGCGATATGGGCAAGGCCAATCAGGCCAATGCAAGCGGCGGGTACTACGCCCGCAAATCCGCACCTGCGATGGGGCAGCGGCGGGTGCTTGGCGCGTTTGTGTTGCTGCAAGACGGGGCGTCGTCGCCCGCACGTGTCACCCTTGATCCGGCCTATGCGGCAGAGGCGATGAAAGCGGCGAGCTATTGGCTTGGCGTTGATGCGGTGGGCATTTCGCGGTGCCCTGACTGGACATGGTACAGCCATGACGCCACGGGCGAGGCCATCGATCCGCCCCACGACCAAGCGATCAGCATGATCATCGACCAAGGCTATGAGACGATGGAAGGCGCGTCGGGCGATGACTGGATCAGCGTTGCCCAATCCATGCGAGCCTATCTGCGGTTTTCGCTGCTGGGCGGTGTGGTCGCACGGCAAATCCGGAACATGGGGTATAAGGCCAAGGCCCATTCGGTGATGGATGGCGAGGTCTTGCAACCGCCCTTGCTGCTGCTTTCGGGCTTGGGCGAGGTGTCCCGCATCGGTGAGGTCATTCTGAACCCCTATCTTGGCCCGCGATTGAAGTCAGGTGCAGTTACAACAGACCTGCCGATGACCCACGACAAGCCGATTGATTTCGGGCTGCAATCCTTTTGTGAAAGTTGCAACAAATGCGCCCGCGAATGTCCCAGCGGTGCGATCACGGCGGGCCCCAAGTTGATGTTCAACGGGTATGAGATCTGGAAATCCGACAGCCAGCGCTGCGCGTCCTACCGGATTGGCACGCTTGGCGGGGCGATGTGCGGGCGCTGCATGAAAACCTGCCCGTGGAACCTTGAGGGGCTGTTTTCTGAGGCCCCCTTTCGTTGGGCTGCGATGAACATTCCCAAAGCCGCCCCTGTGCTGGCGCGCTTGGATGATGCGGTCGGGAACGGCGG
>CAZWSE010000136.1:0-7043 GCA_964636575.1 uncultured Sulfitobacter sp.
GCTGGGCGCGTGATTGTGCATTGCTTGCAAGGTATCCCCAAGCGACCGCCAATCCCCGTAGTCGATGATCAAGCCCGTGCCGCCATGCTGGGTGATCCGACGTCCGATGCAGTCGATGATGGGGGCGGCGGCTGCGCAGGTCTCAACCAGATCACCGTCTTTGGTATCGTCTAGCCGATCCGCCAACATGGGCTGCGGCGAAGGGGGCGCCAATCCGAAGATCAGAGCATCGTCTTTCACTCCGATTTGCCGTTCTGCCCAGTGCGCGCCTGTGCGGATAAACTGCCGGATGGGAAGTGCGTCAAAGAATTCGTTCGCAATCAAGAACAGCGGCTGGTCGGGCAGGTCTTCGATGCTGTCTATATAAGTGCAGGGCGTCGGGATGGTCTCTTGTTGCTGTGTGCGCAGCTTGTCCGACGCTTCGAGCAGGACAACCTGTGCCGCGTCGTGAAACCCTTTCACCCCCTTGGTGGCCCGCAGAACATCGGCCATCAGGGTGCCACGTCCGGGTCCAAGCTCTGCCAGTGTGAACGGGGTTGGTGCGCCTTGGTCCAGCCAGCTTTGCGCCAGTGCCAATCCGATCATCTCGCCAAAGGTCTGGCTGATCTCAGGCGCTGTGATGAAATCCCCCGCAGCCCCGAACGGGTCGCGGGTGGTATAGTAGCCAAGGGCGGGGTGCAGAAGGCATGTGGTCATATAGTCCGCCACCGTGATCGGACCCTCTGCCGCGATGCGGGCCTTGATCTGCGCCTCAAGCGTCATGCGCTGCGCCGTGCCCGCCAGATCAGCCAAAGCCCGACCGCGATCATGGGCAGTGACAGCGTTTGCCCCATGGTCAGCCCGACGCCGCCAATATGATAGGCTAGCCCCAACGGGTTGCCGTCACTGACAAACTGCGCATCAGGCTGCCGGAAGAATTCCACAATGAACCGCGACACCCCGTAGCCTGCAAAGAATACGCCCGCGAGCCTACCGCGCCAGTGCAACACGTCTTTGCGCCAGACCAGATAGATCATCAGCCCGCCCAAGATCAGCCCTTCTAGGGCAGCCTCATAAAGCTGCGACGGATGTCGTGCACAAACGCCGGCCACGGCAGGGCAGAACTGCGCGGCCTCGGTCGGGAAGGCCACACCCCATGGCAGGTCCGTCGGTCTCCCCCAAAGCTCTGCATTGATGAAGTTGGCCAAGCGCCCCAGCAATAGCCCCGGCGGGATGCCCAAGGCGATAATGTCTGCGGCGCTGAGTTTGGGGATTTTGTGTTTGTGCGTATAGAGAAACGCGGCCAGCACCACCCCAAGCATACCGCCATGAAAGGCCATGCCGCCTTGCCAGACTTGCAAAATCTCGGACGGGTTTTGCAGGTAGTAGCTGGGTTGATAGAACAGCACATAGCCCAGCCGACCGCCAAAGATCACGCCAAGGATCACCCAAGACAACAGGTCTTCGATCTGTTCGGCTGTCATAACCGCATTGCCCTGTGGCCAAAGTCGCGGGGTGCGCACAGCGCGCACTACAATCCGCCAGCCGATCACAATGCCCACTATATAGGCCAACGCATACCAGCGCAGCGCGAAGGTCATTCCAAAGGCTGAAATCGAAAAGATTTCAGGCGCGATATCGGGGAAGGGGAGCATGCCTGTCATTGTGCCCTCGTGAATGCCGAGGGGGTGCGACCAAGTCAACCTTGCACCTGCGCCTTGGCGCCCCCATATACATAACACGTGAATGAACGGAGAAGACCCATGCAGACCCGCAACAAGATGTTTGATGACCTGTCCCAACTGATGACCAACGCAATGGGCGTCGCCCAAGGTGCGCGGGATGAGGCGGAGACGGCAATGAAGTCTTTGATGGACCGCTGGCTGTCTGACCGTGATTTTGTGACCCGCGAGGAATTCGATGCGGTCCGCGCGATGGCCCAAAAGGCCCGCGAAGAGAACGAAGCGCTCAGCGCCCGTCTTGATGCTTTGGAATCAAAAAAGAAATCCTAAAGCTTGGGGTCATCCATTGCGCTGTAAGCGCAGAAATGACCCGTTAAAGCCTGCAAATTGATATTGCCTGATGCGGTCGGCCCGATGCTTTGCCGAAGATTAAGGCGATTATCCCCATCTAATTGACCAATGTGGATGCCTTTCGCGCCCTTGGCTCTTGTCATGTGCCTGCCATACCGCCACCATATGTTGTGTAGAGACCGAGGATTAGCCTCGGCGATCAGAGCAGCCCGCTAGGGGTTGGGGCCAAAGGCTCCAATCTCCATAGCAGAGTATGAGGTGACGAGATGGCCCTTTCAGAAGCATACTACGAAGACGAAATTCATCCGATCGACATCGTTGAAAATCTGGCGTGCAGGCACGACTGGGATTTCGACCGCATGGGCGACGATCAGATTGCGATGGTCGTTGAAGCTCAATGGCGGACCTATTCGGTGACGCTGGCCTGGTCGGGCATGGACGAAACCCTGCGGCTTATCTGTTCGTTCGAAATGGACCCGCCTGCGGACAAACTGCCCAATCTTTACGAGGCGTTGAACCTGATCAACGATCAATGCTGGGCGGGGTCGTTCACGTACTGGCCTGAACAAAAGCTGATGCTGTATCGTTATGGCTTGGTGTTGGCGGGCGGTCAGATCGCGGGCGCGGAACAGGTCGACACCATGATCGGTGCTGCCGTGATGAGTGCAGAGCGTTATTACCCCGCAATCCAGCTGGCCCTTTGGGGCGATCAAACCCCTGCCGAGGCCATGCAGGTCGCCATTGCAGAGGCCTACGGCCGCGCGTAACACTTGCCCCCGAATATCAACGGGGGAACACTTGGAATGACGATGGAGACATTGGCCCTGCGCGGTCTGGTTTTGCTGGGCTGCGGAAAGATGGGATCAGCGATGTTGGCCGGATGGCTCGACGCTGGATTGCCTGCCGTTTCGGTCACTGTGATTGATCCAAACCCGTCGGATTGGCTGCGTGAGACTGGCGTGCATCTGAACACCGATTTGCCCGTGTCCCCCGCCTTGGTGCTTGTCGCCGTAAAGCCGCAGATGATGGGCGATGCCTTGCCGCAGATCCAAGGCTTGGGCGGTGGCGATACGGTCTTTGTCTCTGTCGCTGCTGGAACCGCGATTTCCACGTTTGAAGAGGTGCTGGGGGCTGCTACCCCGATCATCCGCGCGATGCCCAATACCCCTGCCGCCATCGGGCGCGGCATCACGGCCTTGATCGGCAACGCGCAGGCGACTGCGGATCATATGGCGATGGCCGATGATCTGTTGAAAGCCGTCGGGCAGACTGTTCGATTGGACAGTGAAGCGCAGATGGATGCCGTTACGGGCGTTTCGGGGTCGGGGCCGGCCTATGTGTTCCACCTGATTGAAACGCTTGCCGCTGCGGGCGAGGCGCAAGGGCTGTCCGCCGAACTTGCCATGCAACTGGCCAAGGCAACCGTCGCGGGGGCAGGGGCTTTGGCCGAAGACGCCGATGAAACACCCGCCCAATTGCGCGTTAATGTCACAAGCCCCAATGGCACCACGCAAGCCGCATTAGAGGTTCTGATGGACCCTGACGCGGGCTTTCCCAACCTGTTGCCCCGCGCGGTGTCGGCTGCAACCACCCGTTCAAAGGAGCTTTCCGGTGGCTGAAATTACATTTGATGACTTTATGGCCGTGGACATTCGGGTGGGCGTGATCACCCGCGCCGAGCCGTTCCCCGAAGCCCGAAAACCCGCGATCAAGCTTTGGGTCGATTTTGGTGGCGATCTTGGGGAAAAGAAAAGCAGCGCGCAGATCACGGCACATTACACGCCTGAGGGGTTGATCGGCAAACAAGTTATGGCGGTTGTCAATTTCCCGCCGCGTCAGATCGGGCCTGTGAGGTCCGAAGTTTTGGTGTTGGGGTTGCCGGATGAAAACGGTGAGGTCGTGTTGATCGGGCCGGATCAGCCCGTTCCAACGGGCGGGCGGATGCACTGATGGACATTCTGCTGTCCCGTCCTTTGCCGGACGCCGTTGTCAAAGCGGCTGAGGCCCTTGGCACCGTGACCCTGCGCCCTGAAACCGGTGTTTTGTCTGCGGAAGAAATGCGCGCGGCCTTGGAAGGGTATGACGTGGTCATGCCCACCTTGGGTGATCTGTTTCAGGCGGATGTTTTTGCGGATGTGCCCACGCCGCGCTGCAAGCTGCTGGCCAACTTCGGGGTAGGGTTCAACCATATTGACGTCGCAGCGGCGCAAGCCGCAGGCATTTCGGTCAGCAACACCCCCGGTGCGGTCACGGATGCGACGGCGGATATTGCGATGACGCTGATGCTGATGTCGGCGCGCCGTGCGGCTGAGGGCGAGCGGCTGGTGCGGGCTGGCGCTTGGGAAGGCTGGCACCCGACGCAGATGCTTGGGATGCACCTGACCGGCAAAAAGGTCGGCATTGTCGGGATGGGCCGGATCGGGCAAGCCATTGCGCGGCGCTGTCACTTTGGGTTCGGGATGCAGGTCAGCTATTTCAGCCGGTCTGACAAGGCGTTGGACTATCCAGCCACGCGGTTTGACACCTTGGGTGATATGGCGGCTGAGGTCGATGTTCTTGTCGCGGCAGTCCCCGCTGGGCCTGCCACCCACCACATCATTAGCAAAGACGTGATCGCGGCCATGCAGTCCCACGCGCATCTGGTCAATATTGCGCGGGGCGATGTGGTGGATGAAAGCGCCTTGATCGCGGCACTGCAAGACCGCCGGATCGGCGGGGCAGGGCTTGATGTCTATGAATTTGAACCACTTGTGCCAGAGGCGTTGCGGGCCTTGGACAATGTGACCCTGTTTCCGCATTTGGGCACATCAGCGGAGGAAGTCCGCATTGAGATGGGGGTGATGGTCGTGGACAACATCAAAGCCTTCGCCCAAGGAAAGCCGCTGCCAAATGCGGTCTAGTCGCCCACGGCTTCGCGCCAGTGACGGCGGCAGAGCGAGACATAGGTTTCATTGCCGCCGATCTGCACCTGATCCCCGTCCTTGATAACCCTGCCGTCTGGTCCGTTGCGGGTGACCATGGTGGCCTTTTTCCCGCAATGACAGATCGTGCGGACTTCGCGCATTTCGTCTGCCAAAGCCAGCAACGTCGCGGACCCGGGGAAAAGCTGGCCGCGAAAATCGACGCGCAGGCCGTAGCACATGATCGGCACGCCAAGGTCATCTACGGCGCGGGCCAACTGCCAAACCTGTTCTGTTTCCAGAAACTGGGCCTCATCGATGAAAATACAGGCGATTTTTTGGGCGGACAGCTGGGCTTTGATTTTGGCAAAGAGATCTTCGCCCGCAGTAAAGGTATCTGCGTCTGATCCGATCCCGATCCGCGACGCGATGCGGCCATCGCCGGCGCGTTTGTCGAATTGAGCGGTCAAAAGATAAGGGATCATCCCGCGTTCGCGGTAGTTGTGGGCCGCTTGTAGCAGAACAGTCGATTTGCCCGCGTTCATTGTGGAATAGTTGAAATACAGCTTGGCCATGACCTGCCTGTTAAATCGGGCAGTGCCATGGTTCAAGCGTTTGGTTGGTCAGGTGGGCCCTGAAAGTGGTGGCTTTGACCGAATTCTTTACGGTCACCACAACAGATACGTCACTTTTTAACATCGTTCGCCCGACGAGCACACGTCAAAGCAGAACATCACACACACTACGCCCTGTATAGTTGACCAAAACACGGCCGCTACGACAGAGCCCACCTTAACCATTCAGCGCTGGGGAACGCCGAAAACCATTTAATTCCCGAAAACCGCTGGGATATGACACTTATGCCATTCCCTTTGAGCGCAAATAATGGGAAAACACTGCGGAGTTTCCCCAATGGACACCACCAAAAGCGAAGAATCGATGCGTATTTCTGAAGTTGGAAGTTATTTGAAAAAACACTCTGAGGCTTTGGTCAAAGCCGTTGGTGTGGAGGCCGCCTGTGAGCTGACGGGAAAGTCAAAAGCGACTTTGGGCCGGTATTATTCGGATCACGATGAACACTCTGACCGGTTTATGCCGATTGATGCGGTGGCCTTGCTGGAAGACGCGTCTGGATATCCGCATGTCACAAGCGCTTTGGCAGAGCTGAAAGGTATCAGCCTGACCTATGACGAACGCCGCCCGAACGACGATTCCAAAGGTGGCGTCAATTCGGATGTGATCGCGCTGAGCCAACGCTTTGCCATGTTGATGGCCGAATACCAGCAATCGATGGCGGACGGGATAATCACCGTCAATGAGGCCAAACGCTTGCTGAAAGAGACGTCGATGCTGCAACAGGTGCTTATTGATATGAAGCTGCATCTTGAAGAAGAAAGTGGCTGACGGTCTTCCGGCCCTTGTAGTCGAAGCGCTGCCTGACATTGATGTAGACCTGTTGGTGCCACCCGGTGGGCCCAAACACCCCCCGCGTATATTGTTGCTGTACGGATCGCTGCGCGAGGCCAGCTATTCCAAGAAAGCCGCCCTTGAGGCTGCGCGTGTGTTGGAGCATTTGGGCTGTGAGACGAAACTGTTCGATCCCACTGATCTGCCGTTGCCTGATGCTGACGACGGATCGCACCCCAAGGTGGTTGAGTTGCGTGATCTGGCGGTTTGGGCCGAGGGCATGGTCTGGTCCAGCCCCGAACGCCACGGCGCTATGACCGGCATTATGAAGCTGCAAATCGATTGGCTGCCGCTATCCTTGCAAGGTGGTATCAGGCCGACGCAGGGGAAGACTCTGGCGGTCATGCAGGTCTCGGGCGGGTCGCAGTCCTTTAACGCGGTCAATCAGATGCGGATATTGGGCCGTTGGATGCGTATGGTGACCATCCCGAACCAATCCAGCATCCCGAAGGCATGGCTTGAGTTTGACGGCAAAGGCAGATTGCCCGAGGGACCGTTTTACGCCCGTGTGGTTGATGTGATGGAAGAGCTGGTCAAGTTCACCTACATGGTCCGCGGGCGTAGTGACTACCTGACCGATCGCTATTCCGAGCGCGTCGAAAGCGTGGCTGAGGTGCACAAACGGGTGTCAAAGAAGAGCGATTAGCCGTGGTGTTTTGCGGCT
>CAZWSE010000137.1:0-6890 GCA_964636575.1 uncultured Sulfitobacter sp.
AACGCAGCCAAAGGCGAAGGCATCATCGTGTTCTCCGTTGCCTTTGAGGCCCCAGACGGTGGTAAAGCCGCTTTGCAAGATTGCGCCTCAACTGCCGGTCATTACTTTGACGTCAAAGGCAAAGACTTGTCCGAAGCATTCGCGTCGATTGCGCGTCAGATCAGCCAGTTGAAACTGACCCAATAAACGTGGACGTGGTCTCGTCCTCTCAGCGTCTTATCACACCGAAGTCCCGCACGCCGGGGCTTCGGTTTTTTTGTAGTCTTTGTTCGGCGTCGCTTGGACGATCTTAGCCAACGGGGAAATATCCAAACCAAGCACGCAACCACGAAACTGCATCTCATTTTTGACACAAATTCGCTAACCGATTGGCTGCGCACCCGACAACTTGTCGCCATATTTCGATCGATGGATCAGCCGGTCGCATGACTGCCCTACCCGTTTGATCAGTCGTTAACAAACTCGCCGCGCTGTCACATTATCGCCCCGTTTCATCCCGATAACCGTGCAGGAGTCCTCAAACAATACATGAGCGAAAAAATGTTGATCACTCACCACCTTTGGACCGCCTTGCAAAAGCGCGGCCTGTCAAAAACAAACAAACACCTCGCCCGCTTTGCCCGCGAAGAAGACGGCGTTGTGACAGCGATGGCTTTGTTCTTTGTTCTGATGATGTGCCTTGTGGGCGGCATCGGTGTTGATTTGATGCGCAACGAGATGGAGCGCACCAACGTGCAAGCCACCCTCGACCGCGCCGTGCTTGCAGCTTCCGATATGGAACAGGTCATGTCGCCCGAAGGCGTCGTGCGCGATTACTTCGCCAAAGCAGGTCTGACTGAATTTCTCAACGGCGGTTCTGTCAGCGTCACCGACAACATGAACACCCGTGAAGTCACCGCCATTGCGCGCGGCACCACCAAGAACATGTTCATGAGCGTTCTTGGCCGCACCACCCTCCCCATCTACGGCCGTTCCACCGCCGCAGAGGGCGTGTCCAACATCGAGGTTTCTCTGGTTGTGGACATCTCGGGCTCCATGGGCGGACGCAAGATCGAGGAAATGCGCACAGCCGCCAGTGAATTCGTGGACATCGTGCTCGACCCGTCTCAGGCCGAAACAGTGACCGTGTCGCTTGTGCCCTACAACGGCAAGGTCAACGCAGGGTCCTTAGTCAACGATTACTACACCTTCAGCGACCAACGGCTGGCAGCCAACTGCGTCCGGTTCTCGGCCACACAGTTCAACATGGTCGGCCTGCAAAACAACGAACACCCCGAACGGCTGGCTCGGTTCGACAAGAACACGGGCGGCTGGGCAAACAGCATCCAAGACCCGCACTGCCAAACCAGCGACTTCGGCGCGATCCTGCCATGGTCCAACGACCCGACCGAGCTAAAGACGCATATCAACACACTTCAAGCAGGCGGCTGGACAGCGATCGATCTGGGGATGAAATGGGCAAGCATCCTGCTTGATCCAACAAGCCAGGACGAACTGTCAGCCATGGCCACAGACGGACACGTGGAACCACGGTTCGTCGGGCGCCCGTCCAACTACTACACGCCGGCCTCAACAGACCCACACACGATGAAAGTGGTGGTGCTGATGACAGACGGAGCAAACACCAACCAATACGACCTGAAGCAAGAATTCAAATCAGGGGCATCGGACCTCTTTCTGGCACTGGATCCAAACGGAACGATGCCATCGGGGGAAAACCGATACTCAGTCTACGACGCAGGGCTGGAACAGTACTACTGGGTGGAAGACAGAACATGGAACGCACTGCCCAAAGGGGCAGACGGGGACCCAGACTTTATCGCACAAGGGCTGGTGAGCCGGGTCACCAACATTGACCTGTTTGGGACTTATCCGGTGCAACACATCGTACAGGCGTTCTACAGCGATCCGGAATATCTGGGCGTGGCAGGCGCATTGCGCGCAAGCGAAATCGGAAACGCAGCAGAACTGACAGCGCAACAAACCATCGGGGATGCGAACCTGAAAGACATCTGCGATGTGGCGAAAGGCGCAGGGGTTGTCGTGTTCGCAGTGGCCTTTGAAGCACCACCGGGCGGGCAACAAGCACTGCAACAATGCGCATCGTCAACAGCACATTACTTCAACGCAGCAGGGACAGAACTGTCCACGGCGTTTGCGTCCATTGCACGACAGATCAGCGCGCTGAAACTGACACAGTAAGCGGGCAAAACACGGGCAAAGCAGAGAAACAATCCAAGGCACACATGCAAGATTGTCCAGTTAACAAAGCGTTAACCCGCCAAAAGGCCGCTAACCTGCCCGAATTCAACCACAATCATCCGGCACTAACAAAGATGGATAAAAGAAATTTGCGCGGAGATGGGACACAGAACCGCGGAAAGGTGAACAGATGATTAAGTCGGTATTAAATTCGAAAGTGGCGCAGAAATGCATGCCCTGCGCGATGCGCAAACACGCGGCTGAGCAAGCGGCCGAGTTTGCCCGCGAAGAAGACGGTGTTGTCACTGCATTTTCGGTGTTCATGGTTCTGATGATGTGCCTTGTGGGCGGGATCGGGGTTGACCTGATGCGCAACGAAATGGAACGGACCCAAGTGCAGGCGGTTGTTGACCGGGCTGTGCTGGCGGCGGCCGATCTGGATCAATTGCTGGACCCGGAAGAAGTCGTTGGGGAATACTTTAACAAAGCAGGCATCGGCCACTACTTCTACAGCGTGGACGTGCAAGAAGGCCTGAATTTCAAAATCGTAAACGCACAAGCACGCGGCACGACGCCGACCATGTTCATGTCTGTGATGGGGCGCGAAACGCTGCCGCTTTGGGCCAGCTCAACCGCTGAAGAACGGATCGCGAAAGTCGAAATCTCGCTCGTGGTCGATATCTCAGGCTCGATGGCTTGGGACAACAAAATGGAAAACCTGCAAGATGCGGCGTCTACCTTCGTGGACACAGTATTGCGGGACGAAACAGAAGACCTGATCTCGGTGTCTCTGGTGCCCTATTCTGAGCACGTGAACATCGGGCCGGACATCTTCAACCAGATGAACATCCAACAGTTGCACACCAAATCGCACTGCGTTGAACTGCGCGATCAGGACTATGAAACACCGCGCCTGAACTATTCGCGTCGCTATCAGCAGATGCAGCATTTCCAGTGGAACTACGACGGTGATCCGAACCCGGATTACCCGATCCAGTGGGGCACCGAAACGCTCGAAGGCAATGACTATGACGTCTATGCAGCCAATGGCGGCGACTATAGCGACATGCCAAATATCAACTCCATCCGAAGCGCTTGGAAAGATACTGAAATCGTAAACGAATGGAACGGCAACGTGGTGATCGACACCGTTTGCCCGCAATTCCCTTACGAAGAAGTCAAAGCTATCTCTCAGGATGCTGAAGAATTGAAAGTCCGGATCGGCGCCCTGCGCCCACGGGCCGGTACGCAAATCTTCATGGGCATGAAATGGGGCGCGACCCTGCTTGATCCAACGTTCCGCAATGTGACGTCCTCTATGGTTCTGCAAAACAAGGTTGACCCGATCTTTTCGTCACGCCCTGCAGAATATGATGATGCCGATACGCTCAAAACCATCGTTCTGATGACCGACGGGATGAACAGCTCGACCAAGCGGATCGTCGGCGGCCTGTACAACAGCAACAGCGAACGCGCGCATTGGGCTCGGTACAACTTCAACTACTACACATACCGCTATGTCAGCTCATGGCGCCGGTCACAGTGGTACTACACCAAGTACCCGACCACCCAAGGCAACGCGATGCTCGATACAATCTGTGATGTTGTCAAAGACGACGGGATCATCGTGTGGACCATCGGGTTCGAAGTGACCAACGACAGCGCCGATGTCATGCGTGACTGTGCATCGACACCAAGCCACTTCTTCCGTGTGGAAGGGATCGAAATTGCGGCTGCTTTCGAAGCGATCGCCCGTCAAATTAACCAATTGAGGTTGACCCAATGATTGCCAAATCTCTGAACTTCCTACGTACCTTCGGGCGTAAAGAAGATGGACAAATGGTCGTAGAATTTGCGTTCTTCGTACCTTTGATCTTCACCATCTTTATGACCTCCGTTGAACTCGGTCTCTATCAGATCCGGTTGATGTTTCTGGAACGTGCTTTGGACGAAACCGTGCGCGACGTGCGTCTGACGACAGGGGCCGTGCCCGGTCACCGTGTTCTCAAAGAACGCATCTGCGAACGCGCTGGTTTCTTTGATGACTGCTTGCAGAACATCAACTTGGAAATGACCGTGGTTGACCCGCGCAACATGACGCTGTTCCAGAACGGCGCCCAGTGCACCGACCAGTCAGCTCCCCCGACCGAGGCCAACCTGCCAAACGGCTTTGACCACGATCTGATGCTGCTGCGCGCTTGCGTAAAATTCGATCCGGTCTTCCCGACCTCCGGTATGGGACGCCACTTTGTAAAAGACAGCTCGGGTCAGGCACGTATGGTTGCCAGCTCCGCATTCGTCCAAGAACCGAGGTAACAGGCCAATGTTCACACGTGCTACAAACTTCCTGCGGACCTTCCGCGAAGACACACGCGGCAGCGTCACGGTCGAAGCGATCCTGATTTTGCCAATGCTGTTCTGGATTTATCTGTCGATCTTTTCGATCTTCGATGCCTTCCGTCAGTATAGTCTGAACCAGAAAGCGGCCTTTACCATTGCCGATCTTCTGTCGCGCGAAACTGCACCGATCAACGCGAACTATCTGACAAACATGCAGACCCTGTTGGACTACATCGTCACCGGCAACGACGACAGCGACCTGCGCGTCACCGTCATCACCTATGATGCCGAAGATGATGATTTTGAGGTTTTATGGTCCAAGAAAAAGGGCGCACGCCCCGAACTGACGACCAGCGACGTTCAAAACTGGCACCAGCGTCTGCCCGTCATGCCCGACGGAGAGCTGATCGTTGTGACCGAGACATGGAACTACTACGACCCGCCCTTCAACACCGGCCTGGAAGAGCGTGTGATCCACAACTTCGTGTTCACCCGCCCACGCTACGCGCCACAGCTGTTGTGGTCGAACGATAACAGCGGCGGATCCGTAGGCTCCGGCAGCTAAACCACTGCCTAGAACGTTAACAAATCGTTAAAACCGCTTCCCCAAAAGGGTGGCGGTTTTTTCATGTTTTACAGTCGGTTAGAGAGCGAGGTTTCGCCGCGAAACGTCCAATTTCGGCCTTTCGCCTTCTATTTTTCGTCCGGCTTAAAGTCCTCAAAAGGGTCCACCCAATCATCCCCAAGATCCCGTTTCGCGATCATCGCAGACAACATTTCAGCCATGAATTTGCTCTGCGATCCAGGGGTCACCCCCCCCACCCCAATCGAGCGCCCCATCCGCCACCACATCCCCGGCCGCCATGTTTTCGGCCCCTTGGTTTTGGTCTTGATCAGGAACCCGTGGGTCGGTTTGAAAGCGAAAAATCCGCGGTCCAAAGCCTCAATATCAGCCACCTCCGCCAGCACCATCCCATCCGCGCTGCGCAGGTCTTTTTCGGTCAAAATAAGCTTGTGCTCCGTCGCACTCCATAGCCGCCATGCCATCCAAGCCGCCAAGACGCCAAGCCCCAAAAGCGTGATCAAATATCCCCCCGAAGGAGGTTTTGAGAGGCTGATCCAAAGGCACACAAAGCCCACAAATCCGAGCATCCCAATAGCGATCCAGCGCCGCATGGCTGAGGCTTCGATGGTGGCGAGTACGTCGTCTGACATGGGCTTCCCTCCGGTGGTGGGTGCAGTCCTACCCCGATGGCTCAGAAGGGGCCAGCCCTACCTGCGAACGACGACTTCTGCACCGCGTTCTTCGGGCTCGTCGTCGATCAATTCCGTGGGGAATCCGGGCGCTAGAATCGAGAGACCGGTGGCGTCTTCAAGGCGTTCGATCAGGCGGTCGGACTGGGCTTTCTCGCCGTAGCGTTTTTGACCATCTGTAAGGATATCAATGACTTGCGGGGAAATTTCGAGCGGCACGTCGTGGTCATCAGCTATCTTTTGAAAGAGACCCACGTCTTTTTGAACCAGATCGAGCGTGAAGTTCACATCGCGTGAGCCGGACAGGATCAGCTGGCTTTCGGTGATATGGGTAAAGGAGGTGCCCGAGGACATCGCGATGGCTTCATAGGTGACGCCCAAGTCCATGCCTGCGGCTTTCATCACGGTCAGAGCCTCACAGAGCGCGGCCAGATGGGTTGTGGCGAGATAGTTGGTCATCACTTTCAGTGTTGAGGCGGTGCCAATATCGCCCGTATGCAACACGCGGCGGCCCATGAGGGTGAGCAAGGGCAAAACGGCCTCAAAGGCGGCGCGATCACAGCCTGCGAAAATGCTGATGTTGCCCGTATCGGCGCGGTGACAGCCACCGGACACAGGACAATCGACGGCCATCCCGCCAGCGTCATGGACGATTGCGGCGAGGCGTTGGACCTCAGTCGCGTCGGTCGTGCTCATCTCCATCCAAATCTTACCTTTTTGGACGTGTGGAAGCATCTCGGACACCACGGCGTTGCAGGCGGCGGGGCTGGGCAAACAGGTGATCACGACGTCACAGTCCTGCATCATCTGGGCGGGCGAGCCGCCGTCTTTGGCCCCATCGGCAACCTTGCCCGCGACGAAATCGGCGTTCAGATCATGAACGGCCAAATCCACGCCATTGCGCAGCAAACTGCCAGAGAGCTTACCGCCGACATTGCCCAACCCGATAAAGCCTACTTTCATGTGATCTCTCCTGTTTGCGTGTTGGGGTCAGAGTGCAACGGGCGGGCGCGCCTCTCAGGTCTGTTTGCGACTTGGAGAAGTGTTGGGCGACGGGGTGTGAAGGTGACACAGAGACGTTCGATGAAAAAGGT
>CAZWSE010000138.1:0-6863 GCA_964636575.1 uncultured Sulfitobacter sp.
GGATTTCACCCGCGCTGCCGAACACCACGGCAGGAACTGCGGGTATTGCCCGACATCCGCGACCAGATCGTACATTTGTTGGGCCGTGTATGGCAGAGGGCGTGTTTCAGAGTGGGTGGGCATAACGCCTTGATCAGGTAGCGGACTATTGATTAGGGATGTCCTACGAAATGATCCGGAAATCAAGGGAAAGCCATGTCAGATCGGCCATATGTGATTAACGAGTTGATCTCAGCCAAGTCCATCGCGGCCCGCATCGAGGCGCTGAGCGTTGAAATTCGCGACGAGTTTGAGGGCACGCAAAAGCTGGTGGTGGTGGGATTGCTACGCGGCAGCTTTGTGTTCATTGCAGATTTGGTGCGCGAGCTGGACCTGCCGATCGAAGTCGATTTTCTGGAAGCCTCGAGCTACGGCGACGGCATGGAAAGCAGCCGCGAAGTACGCATACTCAAGGACCTGCGCGGCGCAATCGAAGGCCGTGATGTGCTTGTGGTCGAAGATATTGTCGACACCGGTCACACATTGAACCATGTCACGCAGCTGTTGAAAAGCCGGGGGCCTGCGCGGTTGAAGTCGATTGCGCTGCTGGACAAACCGAGCCGCCGCGAGGTCGATTTTGCAGCCGACTGGGTAGGATTTAGCATTCCAGATGAATTTGTAGTGGGCTACGGCATCGATTTTGCACAGCGCAACCGGAACTTGCCCTTTATCGGCTGCGTCGCCTTTACGGATTGAGCGTTGCTGGGGGCCAGCCCCCGCCGCGTTGCGGCTCCCCCGGGATATTTTTTGAACAAAGAAGCGCGGCTTTAAGGATAGCTTTACCTAACTGTCCCAAGCTGGGCTTGTCTGGCAGGCAGGGATGCCGAGCCAGATGAACGAAGAAGGCCCTCGGTTTACTCAGCCGGGGGCTGACCTTTGCCTCTTCTTTGTTCCAAATAAATCCCCGCCGGAGGCAGAGCAGTTTGCCGCAAAGCACCCAACTATCCGATCAGGCGCGTCCTGATCCCAGCTTTTCCTGTCTAGCAGCCCTTAGCCGCGCGAAATCGTCGCCGGCGTGGTAGCTTGAGCGTGTCAGAGGCGTTGCAGACACCATCAAGAACCCTTTGCCGTAAGCCGCTTTCTCATAGGCCGCGAATTCGTCCGGCGTCACGAACCGGTCTACGCGGTGGTGTTTGGGCGTTGGTTGCAGATACTGACCGATGGTCAGAAAATCGATATCTGCGGCACGCATGTCTTCCATGACCTGAACCACAGCCTGCCGGTCTTCGCCAAGTCCAACCATAATGCCTGATTTGGTGAACATGGACGGATCAAGCTCTTTCACCCTTTGCAACAGGCGCAGCGAATGAAAGTAGCGTGCGCCCGGGCGGACTTCTGGATAGAGGCCAGGCACAGTTTCGAGGTTGTGGTTGAAGACGTCTGGGCGCGCCTCTACCACTTTTTCGAGCGCATCCGGTGTGCAGCGAATAAAGTCAGGCGTCAGAATTTCGATTGTGGTGTCCGGTGACTGGCGGCGCACGGCCCGAATGGTCTGCGCAAAATGCTCGGCCCCGCCGTCCTCGACGTCATCTCTGTCCACGGAGGTGATCACGACATGGTTCAGGCCCAGCTTTTTGACCGCATCGGCCACACGACCGGGTTCAAACACATCCAAGGCCTCTGGAGGTTTGCCCGTTGCGATGTTGCAAAAGGTGCAAGCCCGCGTGCAGACTTCGCCCATGATCATCATGGTCGCATGGCCCTGCGACCAACATTCGCCCACGTTCGGGCAGCCCGCTTCTTCGCAGACCGTCGTCAACTTGTGATCGCGCATGATTTTATGCGTGGCTTTATAGCCTTCTGATACAGGTGCTTTTACCCTGATCCAATCTGGCTTTTGCGGTTGGGCTGCATCGGGCCGCTTTTGCTTTTCCGGATGCCGTTCGGCCGGTACTTTGAGATCGCGCATGGGCAATTTCCTTCGGTGGAGCCAGATAGTTTAATGTTAAACATACCCTATCTGTTCCACAAAGAAATTGCGACCCATAGCCGCTATGCGCTGTGGTCAAGCCGGTTTGGACTAACCGATCATTTGACCGCTCTGTCCGATCTCATCGTAGTGCCGCTTCAACCGGATCAGCGCGATGCGCAAAACGATCTTGCCGGAACGCGCCGACCATCCCATTTTCTTTTCCGCGGCCTCAAGCCCTTCAAGGAAACAACAGCAACGTAGCACAACATCTGAAAGACCCGGCCCAAGATCTGTCAGCGCATCCTTGACCCTTTTGCGGGCACCAGATGGGCCAGGCAAGATCCCCGCTTGCGACGTTTTTCCGACCGAACCGCTGGTCAAAAAGTGATCCCAGTTTTGAGTGACCCGTGGCCCCATTTGGGACAATTCAAAGTCTTCACGAAGCCGCTCACCCGCACTGACCAGATCATCGGTGAGAAAGGGTTTGCCTTCCTTGTCGCGTCGCCGTGCAAGCGTCGCCAAAGGAGATTCCGCGAGATTGTACCGTGTGGACCGCCCGCGACGGCCGGATGTGTCTTCGTCATCTTTAAGCATGTCAGCGCCTGACGTGGACATCACGTTTTGAACAGCCGCAACCCGATGTTCATCGTCTGCAAGCAAGTGCTCCAGGGCTGTGCGCCCTGCCTGTGTGATCCTGTAACGCGTGATCCGCCCTTGCGAATTACTGCTGATCCATTCCTTTAGCGCCATGGCTTGTGCGATATGCGCATCCACCGATGCCGTACGCGTGCTTGTCCCACCCGGCCCGTCGCGAACAACGATCGCTTTCTCCATGTCCTTAGCCACCGCAAGAACCGCGCCTGTTTCGCACAATCTGCGCAGAATGCGCCGCGCTTCGGATTTGAGATGTGTCTCGGATGGGGCCGCGGGCGCCTCAGCCGCTGGTTTTGCGGTTTCAGCTTTCTGCTCTGCCTCTTCGGCGGCTTGTGTGGCCACAAACTTGGCCCCAAGCGCCTTTAAGGCTGCATCAAACAGCGGATCATCCCGTCTGGTTTCGATCCTGCGGATCTGTCTGAGCACAGTCGAGGCATGCAGTCCTTCAAGGCGTGCGATCTCACGAATTGATTTGCCGGATTCGGTATGCATCAGATACCGCTGCGCAACTTCTGGAACCCAATTGGGAAGAACCTCAGTGAAGTCTTTTTGGTGTGTCGTCTTAGTCATCGATATCCCCCGATACGTCTTGGTTCGCTTACAGTTTTCACGAACCTTTTATGACATGCAACCTATAGTTGTTAAGGTTACCTGTTCGTTAATAAACGGGCCGCAACTTAAGTATTGTTTCCAAATACTAAATAGACTGCGAACGCGGCGCGCGTCGCTTTCGCCGCACAGCAACACCCTTATAGGTTGTGCAATGTAGGACCTCAAATCACACATCCGTAACTTCCAAAAGGAATCGACATGCAAGACGTTTTAACAATGGTAGAGGGGCTGAAACGGCCGCGCCTGTTGGTTCGCGCTGGCCGTATTGGTGCTGAAGACTATCGCCGCGACACCCATCTTCAACGCGTGTTGGGCTTTGGCCGAATCCCGAAATCGGGTGCTGCACTGGTAAAACTGATGGAGCTTGAGGCAACACTTAACACGCAACGCCGTACGGCCGATGCGTGCTATTCGCTTCTTGTGCACATCGATGTTTTGATCGCGATCATGGGCGAAGCGCAGTTGTTGCGCGCAACCCGCATTGATCCAAACCTGTGAAAACCTGCCCGGTAAATCCCGCCCGAATGGTCCAAACTACATGAAAGCATCCGGCATAGACGCCTTCTTTTCTTCCACAAAGGCGATCAATTTTGCTTCGATCTCTGGATCAAGTGCGGGCTGTTTGTAATTCGCCAACTGGCTGGCGACCCGTGCAGAGGCCAATGTTTGCGTGTCGCGCGCGCCTTCTTCGTCCCATGTCTCAAACGGTTTGTAGTCAAAGACATCAGACCGCCAGAAAGCCTCTTTGAAGTTGGCTTGGGTATGCGCGCACCCCAAGAAGTGTCCACCGGGGCCAACTTCTTCAATGGCATCCATCGCTTGCGCGTTCTCATCAAATGCGATGCCTGCCGCCATCTTGTGCAGGGTTCCAAGCTGGTCCGCATCCATCACAAACTTTTCAAAGCTGGCCACCAGCCCGCCCTCAAGCCATCCGCAGGCATGCAACATAAAGTTCACACCGCCCATCAAGGCTGCATTAAAGGTGTTTGTGGTCTCATATGCCGCCTGTGCGTCAGGCAGTTTTGAAGCACAAAGGCTGCCCCCCGACCGGAACGGCAATCCATAGCGGCGGGCCAACTGCCCTGCCCCATAAAGGATTTGGGATGCTTCGGGCGTTCCAAAAGTTGGCGCGCCTGAGTTCATATCAATGGAGCTCACGAAAGCCCCAAAAATCACCGGTGCGCCGGGTCGCACAAGCTGGTTGTAAGACACGCCTGCCAGAACCTCGGCCAGCACTTGGGTCAATGTGCCCACAATCGACACAGGCGCCATAGCCCCACCCACAATGAAGGGTGACAGGATGCAGGCCTGATTGTTTTCGGCGTAGATTTCCATCGCCCCCATCATCACATCGTCAAAGGTCAGTGGAGAGTTCACATTGATCAGCGATGTCATGACGGTATTGTCGCGGACGAAATCCTCACCAAAAAGGATTTTGCACATATCAACACTGTCCTGCGCGCGGCTTGGTTCGGTCACAGACCCCATAAAGGGTTTGTCTGACAGCGTCATATGGGCCAGCAACATATCAAGGTGCCGTTTGTTCACTGGCACGTCTGTGGGTTCACACACGGTGCCGCCCGAATGGTGCAGCCATTTGGACATATACCCAAGCTTCACGAACTTCTGAAAGTCATCCATCGTCGCATAGCGCCGGCCGCCATCCACATCGCGGACAAAAGGCGGGCCATAGACTGGGGCACAGACCAACGTCTTGCCCCCTATTTCAACGCTGCGTTCAGGATTGCGGGCGTGTTGGGTAAAGGACTGAGGCGCGGTTTTGATCAATTCGCGGGCAAGCCCCTTTGGGATACGGACCCGTTCGCCATCGACCTTAGCACCAGCTTTGCGCCAACGTTCCAAAGCGGCGGGGTTATTGACGAAATTGACGCCGATTTCTTCCAGCACGGTTTCAGCATTGGCCTCAATGGTGTCCAACACGTGGTCCGGCAGGATATCATACAGCGGAATGTTACGCTCGATATACTTCGCGGTTTCGACACTGACAGCCGAATGTGCTGCGCGCCGTGCAGCGCCGCCGCCGCCACGGGCACGTCTTGGGGTTGAAGCCTCGGCCATATCGGGTCTCCTGATCTGGGCGTATAATGTTGGGTTTGTGATACTGCGCAATGCAGTGCTGCTTGCCGCAGTTAACGGCTATTGAGGGGAAAAAACGACATGGACCGGTGGTTTGGGAATAAATCTTTGGTCTTGCAGACCTTGCAACCTCCGCAGCCGCTTGCCAGTCCGCCCGACACAGCCTAATCAGCGGGCATGACAGATATTTCCCATGACCGCCTTCTTATCATCGACTTCGGTAGCCAAGTCACCCAGTTGATCGCCCGCCGGCTCCGAGAGTTGAACGTCTATTGCGAAATCCATCCCTACCAGAATGTGACGGATGAAAGCTTGGCAGACATGGGGCCAAAAGCCGTTATTCTATCGGGCGGCCCCGACAGCGTGACCCGCGATGGCAGCCCACGTGCGCCTGACAGCCTTTGGAGCATGGGCATTCCGGTTCTGGGTATTTGCTACGGCCAGCAAACTATGATGACCCAGCTTGGCGGTGTGGTTGAGGGCGGCAAGATCACCGGCGGCGGGGGCACGGCGGAATTCGGGCGGGCCTTTGTGACCCCGTCCCGCGATCTGGACCTGCTGAAAGGCTGGTTCAAGGACGGCGACGAACAAGTCTGGATGTCGCACGGCGATCACGTCAGCAAAATCGCACCGGGGTTTGAGGTCTATGGCACCTCCCCCAATGCCCCCTACGCAATCACTGCGGATGTGTCGCGGCACTTCTACGCGGTTCAATTCCATCCGGAAGTGCACCACACACCGCGCGGCGCGAAGCTTTATGAGAACTTCGTAAAGCTGGCCGGCTTTTCGGGCGACTGGACGATGGGCGCCTACCGCGAGATCGCGATTGAAAAAATCCGCGACCAAGTTGGCGACAAACAGGTGATCTGCGGATTGTCCGGCGGGGTTGATAGCTCGGTCGCGGCGGCTTTGATACATGAAGCGATTGGCGATCAACTGACCTGCGTTTTCGTGGACCACGGGCTTTTGCGCCTCAATGAAGCCGAAGAGGTCGTGACCATGTTCCGCGACAACATGAACCTAAAAGTCATCCACGCAGACGAGCGCGACTTGTTTCTGGGCCAGCTTGAAGGCCAGTCGGACCCCGAAACCAAACGCAAGATCATTGGTGGGCTGTTCATTGATGTGTTCCAAAAATACGCCAATGAAATCGAAGGGGCCGAGTTTCTGGCACAGGGCACGCTCTACCCGGATGTGATCGAATCCGTGTCTTTCAGCGGTGGGCCTTCGGTCACGATCAAAAGCCACCACAACGTGGGTGGGTTGCCAGAAAAAATGGGGCTTAAACTGGTTGAACCCCTGCGCGAGCTGTTCAAAGACGAGGTCCGCGCTTTGGGGCGTGAACTGGGCCTGCCCGATCACTTTATCGGACGGCATCCCTTCCCCGGCCCCGGTCTCGCGATCCGCTGCCCCGGTGAAATCACCCGCGAAAAACTGGAAATCCTGCGCAAGGCCGATGCGGTCTATATCGACCAGATCCGCAAACACGGGCTCTATGATGAGATCTGGCAGGCCTTCGTGGCCATCTTGCCCGTGCGCACGGTCGGGG
>CAZWSE010000139.1:0-1500 GCA_964636575.1 uncultured Sulfitobacter sp.
GGCCGTGACATTGTGATGGCTGCGATGATGGGTGCTGAGGAATATGGCATAGGCACCGCTGCCCTGATTGCGATGGGTTGCATTATGGTCCGTCAGTGTCAGTCGAACACCTGCCCTGTTGGCGTGTGTACGCAAGATGAAGACCTGCGTGCCAAGTTCACTGGCAATGCGGACAAGGTTGTTAATCTGATTACCTTCTATGCCACTGAGGTTCGCGAATTGCTGGCCTCGATCGGTGCGCGGTCTTTGGATGATGTGATTGGTCGTGCTGATTTGCTGGCGCAGGTCAGCCGTGGCTCTGCCCATCTGGATGATCTCGATCTGAACCCGCTGTTGATTACCGTCGATGGTGCAGCCGAGATTGTTTACGACCGCAACAAGGATCGCAATGCGGTGCCAGATACTCTCGACGCCGAGATTGTGCAGGATGCAGCGCGGTTCTTGAAAGACGGTGAGAAGATGCAGCTGTCCTACGCGGTGCAGAATACCCACCGGACTGTTGGCACCCGTGTTTCGTCGCATATCGTGCAGAACTTCGGGATGCGCAACACGCTGCAACCGGATCACCTGACCGTCAAACTGACCGGATCGGCTGGCCAGTCGCTTGGTGCCTTTGCCGCCCCGGGGTTGAAGATCGAAGTGTCCGGCGATGCCAATGACTACGTTGGTAAAGGCCTGTCCGGCGGCATGATTGTGGTGCGTCCGCCGATGCATTCGCCGCTTGTCGCTGCTGATAATACGATCATCGGGAACACGGTTCTTTACGGTGCGACGGACGGCTATTTGTTTGCCGCTGGACGTGCCGGTGAGCGGTTTGCCGTGCGCAATTCGGGTGCCAAAGTTGTCATCGAAGGCTGCGGATCGAACGGGTGTGAGTATATGACCGGCGGTGTTGCTGTGATTTTGGGGTCCATTGGTGCCAACTTTGGGGCCGGCATGACAGGCGGTATGGCGTATCTTTATGACCCTGAAGGGCTGGCCCATGACATGATGAACATGGAAACGCTTGTGACCTGTCCTGTTACTGTGGATCACTGGGAGACCGAGTTGAAAGCCCTAATCGAACAGCATGTTGCCGATACGGGAAGCCGCAAGGCCGCCGATATTTTGCAGCATTGGGATATTGAGTTGAGCAATTTTGTTCAGGTTTGCCCCAAAGAGATGTTGGTGCATTTGCCTGCCGATCTGGGTCTTGAGGACCAAGCGGTTCCGGCGGAGTGACCGTTTGGTGGCCCCGCTATCATGGCGGGGCTGTCCTTTAGTTGTTAACGAGATCGAAACACTTTGGGCTTTCCAAAAGGCAAAAAACCTTTGTTCTGCCGCATTCTCGTTATAATTGAAGACGAGCCACCTCATTTGGACCTGATTTGGCTGGTACGACCGTTTCATATTAAATCAAATTTGAAATCGGTGATTGGGCGTGCCCACAACCTACACAGATCAGTTTTACGTCATGGACCCCGGCAACCCCCCTGCCGCGGGGACGACGTTGACGCCTGT
>CAZWSE010000139.1:1600-6622 GCA_964636575.1 uncultured Sulfitobacter sp.
GTGCGATTTGAGATTGGCGCGATTGGGAACAGTCGCGTTATGCACGTTTCTCCTCAGCATCGGATGCTGGTCGATGGGTGGAAGGCGCAGTTGTTCTATGGGCAGGACGCCGTGCTTGTGGCCGCGAAGCATCTGGTGAATGGCACGACGATTACCCAGCCCACTGCGGACAAGGTGACCTATTTGCACCTGTTGTTCGACCGGCATGAGCTTGTGCAGGCTGAAGGGGTATGGGCCGAAAGCTACTTCCCCGAAACCGCTTTGGCGGACCCTGATCCTGCTGTTGTAGAAGAGCTGCGCTTATGCGCGCCGCAACTGCTTTATATGAAGGATGAGGGCTGGCGTCTGGCGCGACCTCAAATCCGCAAGTATGAAGCATCTTTGATCGCAGCGTGATCTCGGCTTTTCAGCGCGGTCATCGCATCCTATAGCTGACCCATGGCCAAACGCAAAACCCCTACAAAACGGACAACGGCGAAGAAAGCCGCGCCCAAGAAGACGTCCAAAGTCACGTCCATGCGCAAGCCTTTGAAGCCGCGCCGAGGCCCGTTGCGGTGGCTGTTTGTGTGGATGATGCGTCTGCTGTTTGGGGCCGTTGTTGTGCTGGGTTGTCTTGTGCTGTTGTTTCGCTGGGTCAATCCGCCCACCAACTTTTACATGCTGTCCGAACAACGTCGCCTTGGCAGCATAGATCATCTATGGGTCGATATTGATGATATCGCCCCCGTTATGGGCCGATCTGTTGTGGCCGCCGAGGATTCAAATTTTTGCAATCATTGGGGGTTCGATGTTGAGGCCATCAAGAAGGCCATCGAAGAAGGTGGCACCCGTGGCGCGTCGACCATCAGTCAGCAAACCGTCAAGAACGTTTATCTGTGGCATGGCCGTACTTTTGTCCGCAAAGGCTTGGAGGCTGCGTTGACCCCTGTGGTTGAGGCTGTCTGGCCCAAACGTCGTATTCTAGAGGTCTATCTGAACATCGCTGAGTTCGATGAAGGTGTGTTTGGCATCGAGGCCGCGTCGCGTCACTATTTTGGTGTCGGTCCCGAGGATTTGAGCGCGACCCAAGCCGCCCTTTTGGCGTCAATCTTGCCTGACCCCAAAGGCAGGTCTGCCAGCCGTCCGTCCAATTTCGTGCGTAAGCGGGCTGCATCTATCAGAGGTGGTGCTGCTACGATCCGTGCTGATGGGCGATCTGCCTGTTTCGAGAGTTGAAAACCGCTCGCTTTAGAGGCATTGATGGTTAACCCAATTGTTTGGACCCTTTATTATGGCCCGATTGTTTCATGTTCCTTTGTCGCCTTTTTGCCGGAAGGTGCGTTTGAGCCTTGCCGAGAAGAAGGTCGAGGTTGAGCTGGTTGAAGAACGCTATTGGGAACAAGACCCCGATTTCATGCGTCGTAATCCTGCGGGCAAGGTGCCTGTTCTGAAGATCGACGGGTTGATGCTGCCCGAAAGTGCGGCCATCTGCGAATACTTGGAAGAAACCCGATCTGAGCCTTCGTTGCTGCCCACGGACCCTGCCAAGCGCCATGAGGTTCGTCGTTTGGTCACGTGGTTTGACGACAAGTTTCACCATGAGGTCACCGTTAACCTGCTGTATGAGCGTGTGAACAAGAAGGTCATGAAGGCTGGCTATCCTGACAGTAAGAACGTCAAAGCTGGCGCCAAGGCGATCAAGTTTCATCTGGGCTATATGGAGTGGCTGTTGGAAGAGCGCCGCTGGCTGGCAGGCGATGTGATGAGCCTTGCCGATTTCGCGGGTGCGGCCCATCTGTCGTCGCTGGATTACATCAGCGATGTGGATTGGAACGCCGCCCCTGGCGTCAAAGACTGGTATGCCAAGATCAAATCCCGTCCTGCTTTTCGGTCTATTCTGGCCGATCAGGTTTCGGGCTTTCCGCCGCCCAAGCATTACAATGATCTCGACTTTTAGGTCGTCATTGGCGTGTCGCGCTTATGGCTGATACGTTAAAAGACCGTTTGGTTACGCGGGCCTTGTCCGAGGGGTTTGTATCTGCCCGCGTCTGTCGCCCTGATGCTGTTCCCGAAGTGGCTGGCCGTTTGGCTGCGTTTCTGGATGCCGGATATCATGGTCAGATGGATTGGATGGAAAAGCGTGTGGCGTGGCGGTCAGACCCTGCTGCCCTGTGGCCTGAAGCCCGATCTGTTTTGATGTTGGCCGAAAGCTATGCCCCCGAATATGACCCTTTGGCCGTTCTGGATGCCAAGGACCGCGCCGCTGTTTCCGTTTATGCGCAGGGTCGCGATTACCATGATGTCGTCAAAAAGCGCCTAAAGCGGCTGGCCCGTTGGTTGATTGAAGAGGCCGGCGGCGAGGTGAAGGTGTTTGTCGATACGGCCCCTGTGCCTGAGAAGGCTTTGGCTGAGGCTGCTGGGCTTGGGTGGCAGGGCAAACATACCAATGTTGTCAGCCGTGATTGGGGGAATTGGGCCTTTTTAGGCTCTGTTTTTACCACTTTGCCACTGGACCCCGACCCACCCGAGATCGACCATTGCGGGTCTTGTCGGTCCTGTTTGGATATATGCCCGACGGATGCTTTTCCGGCCCCTTACCATTTGGATGCCCGTCGCTGTATTTCCTATTTGACCATTGAACACAAAGGCCCTGTTGATCTTGAATTGCGCCCGCTTTTGGGCAACCGGATTTATGGTTGCGATGACTGTCTGGCTGTCTGTCCGTGGAACAAGTTTGCTGTTCCAAGCAGTGATGCGCGGTATCTGTCGGATGGCTCTGCCCCGTTGTTGGCCGAGTTGGTTGCGCTGGATGATGCTGCGTTTCGTGCCCGTTATGCTGGCTCTCCGATCAAGCGGATTGGTCGTGATCGATTTGTCCGCAATGTGCTCTACGCGATTGGCAATTCGGGTGATCCGGCTTTGATTGCTGTCGCCGAAAGGTTGACCGCTGATCCTGACGTGGCGGTTGCAGATGCCGCCCGTTGGGCCCTTACCCGACGCCCCGATGCCGCAAACAGGCGGGACGGTAAAGCCGGGCCTGCATAGCTCTGCGTGAAGCAGTCGGAGAATTCTTATGGCATTACTGTTGGGCGTTGATACCGGGGGCACCTATACGGATGCCGTTTTGATCCGTGATGAAACCGATGTCATCGCCAGTGCAAAGTCTTTGACCACCCGTCATGATCTTGCCATTGGCGTTGGTGGCGCTGTCCGTGCTGTTTTGGCTAGCGCTGGTTGTGATGTGGCTGACATTGGCATGGCGTCTTTGTCGACGACCCTTGCCACCAATGCTTTGGTCGAAGGGCAGGGTGGCCGTGTTGCTTTGATCTATATCGGGTTCAAGGAATCCGATTTGGACGCCCACGGTTTGTCTGATGCCTTGAAGGGTGATCCATACATCGTGCTGTCGGGTGGTCATAATCATGCGGGCGGTGAGGCACATGTTTTGGATGAAAAGGCCCTAACTGCCTTTTTAGAGACGCATAAGGTGGATGTTTCGGGCTTTGCTGTTGCGTCACAGTTTGCCACCCGTAACCCCGCCCATGAATTGCGTGCTGCCCAGTTGGTGCAGGATATCACTGGCCGTCCTGTATCGTCTTCCCATCAGTTGTCGGCCAAGTTGAACGGTCCCAAGCGCGCGATGACGGCTGTTTTGAATGCCCGTTTGATTGGTATGATTGATCGGTTGATTGGTCGTACCGAAGACACGCTGAAAGACCTTGGCATTGCCGCCCCTTTGATGGTTGTGCGCGGCGATGGTGCTTTGATTTCGAGCGCTATGGCCCGCACCCGTCCGATTGAGACGATCCTGAGTGGTCCCGCGGCCAGTATCGTTGGTGCCCGTTGGCTAACTGGTGCGGACACTGCGTTGGTGTCGGATATTGGTGGCACCACGACCGATGTTGCCGTGCTGACAGGCGGGCGTCCTGCGATTGATCCTGCTGGTGCCCGTGTTGGGCCTTACCGCACGATGGTTGAGGCTGTTGCGATGCGCACGACGGGGCTGGGTGGTGACAGCGAGGTTCATTTTGTATCCGAAGGATTGCAGGGCGGTGTGACGCTTGGTCCGCGCCGTGTTTTGCCTGTGTCGCTGATCGCTTTGGATGCGCCTGGGCTGGTGCATGACGCGTTGGACCAGCAGTTGCGCAATGCGGTGCCCGGAGACCACGATGGCCGCTTTGTGCGTATGGTTAAGGGGCATACTGCTGAGGGTCTTGGCCCGCGTGAGGCTGATTTACTGGCGCGCTGTGAGGCGGGTGTTTTGCCTGTCGGTGCGCTGATCAAAAACCGAATTGAACTAGGTGCGTTGAAGCGATTGGTGGATCGTGGGTTGGTGCAGGTGTCTGGCGTGACCCCGTCCGACGCGAGCCATGTTTTGGGGCTTGCGGATGCTTGGGATGCCGAGGCTGCCGCAAAGGCGATGTTGCTGTTTGGTCGGCGGCGTACGGGGGCGGGTGAGATGCTCGCCACGGACCCGAAGGTTATGGCCCGCAAGATCGTGGATCAACTGACCGAACAGACCGCTTTAGCTTTGTTAGAGACTGCTTTTGCCGAAGATTCCCATGATTTTGAGGTGCCGCCTGAGACGCTTGCCCGCCATGTTTTGACCCAGCGCGGGCGGTCCAAACACCGTGGTTTGATCGCGATTGATCTGGGGTTGAACCTGCCGGTCATCGGTCTTGGGGCCTCTGCATCTACCTATTACCCTGCCGTTGGAGACGCGCTTCATACGGACATGATATTGCCCAAACACGCGGGCGTTGCGAATGCCATTGGTGCTGTTGTGGGCCGTGTCACGATGCGCAGAATGGGCACTGTTACATCCCCTTCAGACGGGAAGTATCGTGTGCATCTGGATGCTGGTCCTGAGGATTTCGGCGATGCAGATGCTGCGATGGAGCGGATGGAAAACTGGCTGCGCGACAGCACGGAGGCGGATGCCAAAGCCTCTGGCGCGGATGATATTCAAGTGACCGTCCAGCGCGATGTCAAGACCGCTGGCGTAGAGTCCCGTGAGGTGTTCATTGAGGCCGAGATTACTGT
>CAZWSE010000140.1:0-6553 GCA_964636575.1 uncultured Sulfitobacter sp.
GCTCCGCGCTCAATCGCGGCGGCATGAAGCCTGTCGATGTTCAGCTCGTACCGGATTTCTTCGAGCAATCGTAGTTCGGATTCCGCGAGTGTTCCGTCGGCTGCGGCCACGTCGCAGGCCAGCGCGTAGGCGGTTTCAAACAGTCGCTCGGGCAGGCTTTCGCGGATAAGGCCGAAGAGCGCATCCAGCCCGTCTTCTTGCTCAAACAGATCGAACACGGTGCTTGCGATCACGTTCATGCGGTCTTCGTCGTAGTCTGCGAAGACTGGCAGCATGTTCACTGCGGATTGGATTTTGACCAGTTCGGCGGTGCGCACGTCCTCATCAGAGGCGGAAACCGCGATCATCAGCGCCACAAGGCTGTCTTGTGCTGTAAAGGCGTGGGGTGTTTCGGTGTTCATCGGGTCATCCTGTCTATCGGTCGCAGTGACATTTATTGACGAGGGCAGGGTTGCACAATAGGGAGTGCCGACCTCCGTGCGCATTGGGCGCAGGGGCGCTATGATGGAGACCACCTCATGTCCGCATTCCGTGACGCCGCGATGACCTCAAAAGCCTGGCCTTTTGAAGAGGCCCGCGCCTTGCTGAAACGGTATGAAAAGGCCCCGCCCGAGAAGGGTTATGTCTTGTTTGAAACGGGCTATGGCCCGTCTGGTTTGCCTCATATCGGCACTTTTGGTGAGGTCGCGCGGACCACGATGATCCAACGCGCCTTTGAGGTGATTTCCGACATTCCGACCAAGCTGATTTGTTTCTCAGACGATCTGGATGGGATGCGCAAAGTGCCGTCGAACGTGCCCAACCCGGACAGTTTGACCGAACACCTGCAACGCCCTTTGACCCGAGTGCCTGACCCTTTTGGCACCCACGAGAGCTTTGGCCATCATAACAACGCGATGTTGCGCCGGTTCTTGGATACCTTCGGCTTCGAGTATGAGTTTATTTCTGCGTCCGAGTTCTATGCCGCTGGAAAGTTTGACAAAATTCTGCTGCGCGCGGCTGAGAAGTATGATGACATTATGAAGGTCATGCTGAAATCGTTGCGTGAGGAACGTCGTCAGACCTATTCGATTTTCCTGCCGATCCACCCTGAAAGCGGGCGGGTTATGTACGTGCCGATGAAGCATGTGGACGCTAAGGCGGGTACGATTACCTTCGACACCGAGGACGGTGAGGAGATGACCCTGCCTGTGACCGGCGGCAATGTGAAACTGCAGTGGAAGCCCGACTTTGGCGCGCGCTGGGCGGCGTTGGACGTTGATTTTGAGATGTATGGCAAGGACCATTCCACCAACACCCCGATCTATGACCGGATCTGCGAAATTCTGGGCGGCAAGAAGCCGAACCATTTCAGCTATGAGCTGTTCTTGGACGATCAGGGTCACAAGATTTCCAAGACCAGCGGCAATGGTTTGTCGATTGATGAATGGCTGACCTATGCGAGTGCCGAGTCGCTGTCGTATTTCATGTACCAGAAGCCAAAAACCGCCAAACGGATGTATTTTGACGTCATCCCGAAAGCGATGGATGAATACCATCAGCAATTGCGTGCATACCCTGCGCAGGATGAGAAGGGGCAGGCGAGCAACCCTGTTTGGCATATCCATGCAGGCGATGTGCCCGAAAGCCAGATGGTTGTGCCCTATTCCATGCTGCTGAATTTGGCGGCTGTGGCGAACGCCGACAACAAGGACCAGCTTTGGGGCTTTATCCAGCGCTATGCGCCTGATGCCTCGCCTGAGACCCACGCTGATCTTGATGATGCTGCGGGCTTTGCCGTGCGCTATTACAATGACTTTGTGAAGCCTGCGAAGGTTTTCCGTGCCGCGGATGATTTGGAGCGTGAGGCACTGACTGATCTGCGCGATCAACTGTCGGCTTATGATGGACCGCTGGATGATGAGGCGTTGCAAGGCATCGTTTATGCCTGCGGTCGGGATCGGTTTGATCCGCTGCGGGCTTGGTTCAAGGCGATTTATGAAGTGCTTTTGGGCGCGTCCCAAGGCCCGCGCTTTGGCGGGTTCGTAGCACTTTACGGCGTGGATGAAACGGTGGCGCTGATTGATGATGCTTTGGCGGGTAAATTCGTCAGCTAGGCGTTCAGCTTGTCGGTGACCAAGGTCTGCACCAGCATCTTCAGGTTCATTTCCGAGATGCGGTCGTTTTCCGCGTCGTCTTTGCCGAAGATGTCTTTGAGCACGAAGTAAGGCTCTGGTCCTGAGGCGACGCAGATACCGATGATTGCATCGTTCCAGTCGTCTTCGCTCAGGCGGTCTTTGACGCTTTCCAAGGCGAGTTCCATCATAGGCTGCCTGCGTCCGCCGCGCGGCGCGACTTTGGTGTCTCGGGTGTCTGAGACGACGCTTTGATGACCTTTGGCCAGAAACAGGCGGTAGGATTGTTCGTATTCACGGATGAACCGGATCATGAGGCGGTGGGCGGCGATGACGCGATCTGTGAGGTCGGTCATGTCGGCGTAAATCTCTTCAAGCTCTTGCATGAAGTCGCCAGCTGTGCCGAGATCGGTTTCAACGATGGCTTCCAGCCGCATCGCGTCGGGGTCATTGAAGTAGCGGTAAGCGGTCGCGGTTGAGACACCAGCCTGCTTGGCTGCGGCCACGATTGTGACTGGTTTGTCTTGCGCGGTGAGGTCTTGCGCGGCACGCAGAAGTGCTTTGCGGGTTTGGAGTTTTTGATTGATACGTCCAGAGTCGAGCACGGGCTTGCCTTTGTTTTTATGAGATTCTTTCTCATTGAAAGGTGAGACAATTTCTCATAGCATTTTCGTTAAGGGTTGCGCTGGGGGGCGACATTTTTCAATCCTTTTCTTTATCACCATCGACTTTTTCAAAAGACTTTTTAGGTCCCTTGGCGCAATTCCCGTTCTTTGGCGGTGGTCGTGTATGGCTTTTGGCGCCGAGCGCACTACCTTGTGTCAAGAGAGAGAGGTTTTATGCGCCAGATCATTTTGTCCTGTGTTTTCGCCTTGGGGTTGCCCCTATCCGCGCTGGCGCAAGCTTCTGATATTAAAGGTATTATTGGAAGTCAGATTGAGGCCTTTAAGGTTGATGATTTCTCAACCGCGTTCACCTTTGCAAGTCCTACGATCCAACAGTTGTTCGGCAATCCGACCAATTTCGGGGCCATGGTATCGCAGGGTTATCCGATGGTTTGGCGTCCTTCGTCGGTTCAGTACATGGACCTGCGCGAAGAGGGCGGGCGGTATTTTCAAAACGTCTTGGTGACTGACGCTGGCGGCGCGTCTCATATGGTGGAATACCAGATGATTGAAACCGCAGATGGGTGGAAAATTAACGGCGTTCGTATCATTCCGTTGCCGGAAGCCAATGTCTGAGGTCGCTGCCTTTCCCAGCTTTTAAGCCCTAAGCTCTATCCCCCGTCCTAAGCATTTGGACATCGAAAGGGATAGAATGAACAAGGCCATTACAGACGGCGTGCTGCTGACGCCTCCGGTTTTTGCGAACGGTTTGGCGGTTTGGTCCAGTGGCGATGGGACGCCCGGCTCTGCCACTTACTTTGATGCGCCGAATGCGGCCTTTGTTCCTTCTGATGCCAATTTCGCCGGCTGTTTGGAGCTGTTGAAAACCCAAGCCACCCAAAAGCTGCGCTATATGGGCGAGACCCCTTTGCTGCCTGGTTGCTATCTGCGGGTTACTGTCCGCGTGAAGGCCATCAGTGGCAATCTGCCCAATGTCCGCATTGCTGCTTGGGCTGGTGGCGCTGGGGGTGTCGCTGTGACGGGTATTCCGTTGTCTGCCCCGTCCGTCAGTTTGACCGAGTACGGCAAGGTTTATGAAATCAGTGCTATCGTAGGTGCTGGCACCCGTAACGGTGTTGATCTGGTCTGGGGTGCGGACCCGCTTTATGGCCACTTCGGTCTGGATCTGACGGGTGCCAATGGCGGGGTCGTCCGTGTTGACGACATTGAGATCGAGGACATCACGAGCGCCTTCCTGCGCGATATGATGGGCTGGGTTGATGTGAAGGATTATGGCGCCATCGGCGACGGGGTTCATGACAATACCAGCGCGTTTGAAGCTGCGGATGCTGCCGCTGCAGGCCGTCGCGTAGTGATCCCGCAGGGGGTCTATCATCTGTCTGGCGATGTGACTTTTGACAATCACACCCTGTTTGAGGGTCAGATCACCCAAGCTGCCGATAAGGTTCTGATTTTGCGCCAGGATTTTGATCTACCGTCCTACATTGAAGCTTTTGGGGATGAGGCATTGGCGTTCCAGAAAGCCTTTCAGGCCCTTTTGAACAATTCCGATCACGAAAGTCTGGATCTGGGCGGGCGCAAGGTATCTTTGACGGCCCCAATTGATATGCAGGCTGCTGTTCCCAACAAGACCAGCTATGCTACCCGCCGCGTTATCCGCAATGGCCAGCTGGAAGCCCAATCCGGTGCGGCTTGGACGACGACGGAGCAGAGCTCTCAGGCCAGTTACGATGCTGCTGATCCGCGCACCCTAAGCGGAGTTGCGAATGTGGCCAATATTGCGGTTGGCTCGCTTGTGTTGGGTGCGGGCGTGGGGCGTGAAGTTTATGTGATGGCGCGCGATATTGCGGCCCAGACTTTGACGTTGAGCGCCGCTTTGTATGACGCTGAGGGCATTGCAACCTATACCTTTCGCCGATTCAAATACCTGTTGGATTTCAGCGGGTTCGACCATTTGAGCAAGTTCGTTCTGTCGGATATCGAGTTTCAGTGCAATGGCATTGCCAGTGGTGTGATGTTGGCCCCTACAGGGATCATTATGCACTTGCGTGACTGCTTTTTCACCCGCCCCAAGGACCGTGGTTTGACCTCTATCGGGACGGGTTGTCAGGGGATGCTGGTGGATCGGTGCCAGTTTCTGAGCGCCGAGGATGCGCTGCCTGTCGCGCAGCGGGTTTCGATTGGTTTGAACGTCAATGCAAATGACATCAAGCTGCGCAACAACCGTGCCACGCGACTGCATCATTTTGCGGTCCTTGGCGGGCGCAATCATTTGATTATCGGCAATCACTTCTTCCAAGGGGATGACGTTGCAGGCGGCATCCGCTCTGCCGGGTTGGTGCTGATGGAGAGCCACAGTTCGTGCATTATTACGGGTAATTATGTCGACAACTGCAGCATCGAGTGGACCAACGAGCAGGACCCGACGCCTGATTTCAGTTCCGGGTTTTCGTTTTCTGCCCTGACCCTGTCCGACAATGTGTTTTTGTGCAGCGATGTGGCGTCATGGTTTAGCTATTTGGTCGTGCGCCCCCATGGAACGGGCCATTTTGTCAGTGGTGTCAGCATCACTGGAAACAAGTTTCGTAGCACAAGTGGTGAGATTGAGCGGGTGGACCGCGTGGATACCAGCTTTGCCGCGCTGGATCTGGACCGGATGAAGAATGTCACGATGGAGGGCAATTCGTTTCATGGTGTGGGTCAGCCCAGCTTTAATCCAGTCCGTGTCAGCCATGATCAAAACACCGCTGCTGCGACGTGGGATGTGAGCTTTGATCAGGTCTTACCCTTTGGCGGGCGCACCCGTGCTGTTGATGCTATTGTTCAAACCGGGCCTGCGCGGACCACGTCGAACCTGATCCGCTATGACACCCCTTATGTTTTGACAGCGCAGGGGGCTGGCCAAACCCATGTTCACTTGAAATGGCCTTTGCCTGTGACGGGTGCGGTTGATGTTATAGCCCGTATGGATGGGTGAATGGCGTTGATGAAATAGTGCGCCTTGCGGCGCGCGCGATGTTTAGGGGCGCTGCCCCGTCCCCTTGGCAGGGGACCCCCCGAGGTATTTTGCCCAAGAAGAAGTTGGGGGTTAGAAGGTGTTCCATATCCCGACTTTGATGCCGAACCGTGTGGTGTTTGCTTTGCGGGCTTCTAGTTCGATCAGGATGTGCTGCGTGTCTTTGAATTGCCATGCGAGTGCGGGGGCGATGGCCAGGCCTGGGTCTCCGCCGGTTGCTTTGTCCATTCTGAGGTTAAGCATTGTTTTCAGACGTTTGTGTGGTGTGAGCCCGAAGGTCGTATCGAATTTGGCGAGTGTTGTGTCGCGACTCGTGTCGGCCTCTAGCGAGGCTGCCACCGTCATCCAGCCTGCCCCCCATTTGTGCTCAAACCCTTTCCCGAAATGCAGCCCGCCGCGCAGGATGGGCGACCAGATCCCGTTGCTTTGGCGTGCCCCGATCCCGAAGTGGTAGGTGAATTTGAGTGGGTTTTCCGGTTTCCCGATGGGCTTTTGTAGAAAGCCGATGATGCGCGTATCGCTGTCGCTGAGGGTCGAGACTTCTGCCCCATAGGTCAGGTTTGGCCGCAGCCCCCCTTCAAAGTAAAGATCAAACCCTTGTTGGAGCAGGCCGGTTTCTTTTGTGATGGCGATCGTACCTGAGGAAGCGAGGAACTGTGTGCCTTCCGCGCGCATCCAAGGACCGGCTTGCGCGGAGGTTGTGAGGCAGATCAGGGCTGCGAACAGGCGGATTGGTGACATGAGAACTCTCCCGCCGGAGAATATGGTTAAGTATGGTTAATGGCGGGTTAAGTGGG
>CAZWSE010000141.1:0-2608 GCA_964636575.1 uncultured Sulfitobacter sp.
GACTTTGCAAGCTTTTCCTCGATCAGATCAACCGCTTGGGCAATCGTTAGCGCATCCGGCTCAACCTCTTTGGGGATGGTCGCATTGACCTTTTCCCACTTCACATAAGGCCCGTATTTGCCGGACATGATATTCATGACCCCGCCCAGATCAGGGTGTTCGCCCAACTCGCGGATCGGCTTGGCCGCAACACCGCGCCCGCCACGGCTGGCGACTTTCTCGGCCAGCAGTTGCACCGCGCGGTTCATGCCGACGGTAAAGACTTCCTCGATACTTTCGAGGTTCGCGTTTGTGCCGCCGCGGTCCGACGTCGATTCCGCATGTTTCAGATACGGTCCGTAGCGTCCGATGTTAGACCAGACCATAATCCCGTCTTCGGGGTGCGGCCCGATCTGGCGGGGCAGGGACAAAAGCCTTAGCGCTTGTTCCAGATCCACATCCGCAGGCGGCCAATCTTTGGGGATCGACTGGCGCGGCGGTTTCTTGTTGTCGTCCGTCACTTCACCGCGCTGCACATAAGGCCCAAAGCGGCCTTTGAACGCGTAAATCTTGTCATCCGCATCTTCACCCAACAGCTTGCCTTCGGGTGGGATGCCGCTGGTGTCTTCCGCACCGGGCGGGCCAAAGGCGCGGGTATAGCGACACTCGGGATAGTTGGAGCACCCGATAAACGCACCGCCCGAGCGCGCCGTGCGCATGCTCAACCGGCCAATTTCACAGTTCGGGCAAAGCCGCGGGTCGCTGCCATCTTCATTGGGCGGGAACAGATGCGGCTCAAGCACTTCGTTGATCTTTTCGAGCACTTCCGTGATCCGCAGATCAGAGGTCTCGGCAATCGCCGCCGAAAAGTCCCGCCAGAACCGATCCAGCACAGCCTTATAATCCGCATCGCCAGCCGAGACGACATCAAGCTGGTCTTCCATTTCCGCCGTGAACCCATAGCCCACATACTTGCGGAAGTAGTTCTCCAAGAAGGCAATCACCAACCGCCCCTTGTCTTCGGGGATCAGACGGTTCTTTTCCTTGCGAACGTATTCGCGGTCCTGAATGGTGGTGACAATGCTTGCATATGTGGAAGGGCGACCAATCCCCAACTCTTCCATCCGCTTGACCAATGTAGCCTCGGTATAGCGGGGCGGGGGCTGGGTGAAATGCTGCTCGGGCGTGACAGACCGTTTGTCCGCCTTTTCACCCTCAGCCACCTGAGGCAACCGCTTGTCGTCCTCATCAACAACATCGTCACGGCCTTCCTCATAAATCTTGAGAAAACCATCAAACAAAACAACCTGCCCCGTGGCGCGCAATTCTACCTGACCATCCGCACTGCCAATATCAACGGTCGTGCGTTCCATCCGGGCAGCCGCCATCTGACAAGCAAGGGTACGCTTCCAAATGAGATCATACAGCTTCTTCTGATCGCCATCGACAATCGAAGACCCGTCGTGGGTCATATCGGTCGGGCGAATACACTCGTGCGCCTCTTGGGCATTCTTAGCCTTGTTCTTGTAAACACGGGGCTCGGCAGGAACGTAGTCGGCACCATAGCGGTCCTTGATGGCATCACGGGCCGCGGCAACAGCCTCAGGGGCCATATCAATGCCGTCCGTCCGCATATAGGTAATGTGACCGGCCTCATAAAGGCGCTGGGCGGTGGACATGGTCTGACGGGCACCCATACCAAACTTACGAGACGCCTCCTGCTGCAAAGTGGACGTCATGAAGGGGGCAGAAGGATTGCGATTGGCAGGCTTGGCCTCGACGGACTTGATGACAAGATCACGACTGTTAATGGCCTGCACAGCCATCTCGGCCTGGGTGTCATTCTCAATATCAAACTTATCAAGCTTCTTGCCAGCAAGGACAGTCAGACGGGCCTCATAATCCTGCCCGCGCGGGGTGCCCAGCATCGCCTTAACAGACCAGTACTCACGGTTGCGAAAGGCCTCAATCTCCATCTCGCGCTCGGTGATGATGCGCAAACAAACGGACTGAACACGACCGGCCGAACGGGACCCAGGCAATTTGCGCCACAACACAGGGGACAGATTAAAACCAACGAGATAGTCCAAAGCACGACGGGCCAGATAAGCCTCAACAAGCGGCATATCGACCTGACGGGGGTTCTGCATGGCCTCGGTGACAGCGGCCTTGGTGATGGCATTGAACACAACACGGCTGACGGGGGTATCTTTCTTGATGGACTTGCGGGCGGTCAACGCCTCCTGCAGGTGCCAGGAAATGGCCTCGCCTTCGCGGTCGGGGTCAGTGGCAAGGATCAGCTCATTGTCGTCCTTCAAAGCATCGGCAATGGCTTTGACGTGTTTTTTACTGTCGCTGGCGATCTCCCATTTCATGGCAAATTCAGCGTCCGTGTCGACGGATCCATCCTTGGGGGGCAGGTCACGGACATGACCGTAAGAGGCTAAAACAGTGTAATTGTCGCCAAGATATTTGTTGATAGTTTTGGCTTTGGCTGGGGATTCGACAACAACTACGGGCATTTAGCGGGCAACCTTTACGTCAGGAAAAAACGATGTCTCTGGCGGCGCAACATGTGGGGGCGATGAAAGGAATGTCAATGCGGTAGGTTTAGGTTGGGTTAAGATTG
>CAZWSE010000141.1:2708-6321 GCA_964636575.1 uncultured Sulfitobacter sp.
GGGGGGCCGAAGGCGGGGGCAGACAGCCCCCTCAAGGGTCAAACCCAAGACCGCACTTTGAAAACGACATGCAACCGCTCACTCCACTCGGCTGACCATCCCGCCCGATTGGCGCTTCACCTTGCCGTCCATTTCCAAATCCATCAGCGCAGGCGTCATGGCTTTGGCCGAACTTGCAAGATCACGAATAAGATCATCCTCGGGCATCGGGGTCAGGCCAAGCCGCGATAAAATCATTTTGTGCAGCGGTGCCGGTTTGGAGGGCGCAGGATTTCGGGCAGGGTCTCTAGGGGCAGGGGCGGCGGCATCCAAGGCTAGCTCGGATTGAACGGGCGTGGCCCCGCTTAAAGGGGCCAAAGCATCAATCACATCCTGCGCAGATCGCACCAAAACAGCGCCATCACGGATCAAAGCATTGCACCCCGATGCGCGGGCATCGAACGGGTGACCGGGTACAGCCAGCACGTCTCGCCCCTGATCCAGTGCTGTGCGCGCTGTGATCAAACTGCCTGACTTCATCGCCGCTTCGACAACAACCGTGGCACGCGACAGACCGGAAATGATCCGGTTGCGCATGGGAAAATGACGGGCCTTGGGGGCAAGCCCCATAGGCTGCTCTGACAGGCGCAGACCAGACGCTGCAATCGACATTGCAAGCTCCGTGTTCTCAACCGGATAGATCACATCCACACCGCCCGCCTGCACCGCAATCGTGCCCGTGGGCACAGCGGCGATATGCGCAGCAGTATCGATCCCGCGCGCAAGGCCCGAGACCACGCAATATCCAGCCTCGCCCAAATCCTTCGCCAGGGCCCGTGCCATACGGGTCCCCAAAGACGAGGCATTGCGCGCGCCGACCAAGGCAATCATTGGCGTGTTCAGTAAAGACAGATCACCCATCGCCCAGAACAGAGGCGGCGCATCGGCAAGATCATAAAGTGCGGCAGGATAGTTTGCGTCGCCCGCACAAATCAGGTGTGCTCCGGCGGATTTCGCGGCCTTCATCTCGGCCAGCACAACGCCTTCGGGACAAATCGAGTACTTCTCAACGCCTGCACTGCGGGCAATTTCGGGTAATGCGCTCAAAGCCGCTTGGGCCGAGCCATGTTCTGCCATCAATCGGTTGTAGGTCGAAACCCCAACCCGTCGGGAGCGCAGCAGACGAAGACGGGACAACCGATCATCTTCCGTGGTGGGTGGGATTGGGGGGTGAGTGGAAGGAATAGTATCCTCAGTCATCCGCGCCTCCGCCTGTTGCTGAAACAAGATTTAGAGCGTACCGGTTAACAAGACGTGAAAGGGAGATGACATTTTCAAGAAATCGTGCAAGCCCTTTGCATGGCTCTCTTTTCTTCTCAAACCGGCGAAAAGAATCCTGCTTTCACAGGTCTTGTGTTGCCCCTAAACTCGTTTAATAGACCTCTCAGACAGGACCGCTCCCATGCCTAGGCTTCCCGACTTCAGATTGGAAACCCATTTCGCCAAATGGGAGTTCTCCGCCCGCTACCACATGACCGCCTCCGACGCCCAAAGCATGGCTCTGCCTGACCTGCTGTCCATGGCCAGCGATGCCGACCGCGCTGCTTTTGAAAACATGTGGCTTGGCTATACAGAAACCTACGGGGCCCCAGACCTTAGAGCAACGATCGCTCAAACCTACAAATCGCAACACCCCGAGAACATCCTGTGCTTCGCAGGCGCCAGCGAAGGCATTTTCGCCGCGAACATGGTGCTCTTGGACCAAGACAGTCACGCCATCGTCGTGACCCCGAACTACCAGTCCCACGAAGAATTGCCTGCCTCTATAGGGTCCGTCTCAGGGGTGCCTTTGGACCCGACGGATGGCTGGTCCCTCGACATCGACCAAGTCGCCGCCGCGATCAGGCCCAACACAAAATTGATCACCATTAACTTCCCACATAACCCCACCGGAGCGATCTTGTCGAAGGATCGCTACCAAGCCCTAATCGATCTGGCCCGCCACCACGGGATCTACATTTTGCACGACGAAATCTTCAACGGCCTCGGTCCAACAGGCGCTAAACACTTGCCCTTCATCGCTGATGTCTACGAGCGTGGATTGTCACTTGGGGTGATGTCCAAATCCTATGGGTTGCCCGGTCTTCGGATTGGGTGGATCGCGTGTCAGGACAAAAAGGTGCTCAGCCAGATGGAGCGGATGAAGCACTATCTTTCGATTTGCAATTCAGGGCCCAGCGAACATCTCGCTCAAATCGCGCTCAAAAACCGAGCCAAAATCCTGACGAGAAACTGCGCGATCGTCGATGAAAACCTGCCCAAGTGGGAGGCATTCTTTGGGCGGTATCCGGATCTCTTTGAGTGGGAAAGGCCGAATGGGTCTTGCATGGCGTTTCCGCGGTACAAGGGCAAGGAAGGGGTCGAAGTTTTCGCGCAAAAGCTGGTTGAAGAAAGCGGGGTTTTGGTTTTGCCAAGCTCGATTTATCGCTCTGATCTGACCCCAACACCGAATGATCATTTCAGGATCGGGTTGGGGCGAGAGGGGCTGGATGAAGGGTTGGCGGCGATGGAGGCTCATATCAATCGCAACCGAAGCTAGGGCAATTTTGACCGCTCCAAAAACGGAGCAGGTTTCGCGACGAAACCTATTTCGGACAGCACGTTAAGAGACTGTTAACCATAGTTGGCGAGGGTGCGCCGCGCGTAGACTGGCGCACAAGCGCTGCGACATGATCGTTGATTGAGCGCCCGCTTTTACGTAATGAGCACCAATTGCACAGATGGCACGTGCCGCCTTACAAGGACTGACGATGAAGCCGACACAGCAAAAACCTCTGCCCAAATCGATCCGTGAAGCGGAATTGCAACCTGCGGTCGGGCCAAGCCGGATCAAGCTGCGGCATGTCCTGCCGAGCCTTGTGACAGTCTTTGCGATCTGTGCGGGGCTGACCTCGGTGCGGATGAGCTTTGAGGGCAATCTGACAATGGCGCTTTATCTGATTGTGCTGGCCATTTTGCTCGATGGGGCAGACGGAAAGCTGGCGCGATATCTGGACACAGCGAGCCCCTTCGGTGCCGAGCTGGACACGCTGGCGGACTTTTTCAACTTCGGGATCGCGCCTGGGTTTTTGATCTTCAACACGTTCTATCTGTCGTCGCCTTTTGAAAATCTGGGCTGGCTGGTGTGCCTGACCTTGGCCGTCTGCTGCGCGTTGCGGCTGGCACGGTTCAACATCAGCCTCGGCGAGCCACCAAAGGCCAAAGGCGCAAAGGATTTCTTTGTGGGCGTGCCTGCACCCGCGCTGGCCTGCCTGTCGCTGATGCCAGCCTTCCTTTACCTTGGGGGCTGGGAAGGCATCGCCAATCAAGGGGTCGCGATTGCGATCTACATTGGCTTTGTCGCCGGATTGGCCATCAGTACGCTGCCTACCTTTTCGATCAAACACGCGAGCCTGCCGCGTCAGATGGTGCCGCTATTTGTGCTAGGGGCAGTGATCACGATTATGGTTTTGGTGGCCTATCCGTGGCAAACGCTAGCGGTGGCAAACCTTGCCTATCTGGCCTCTATTCCGGTGAGTTACAGACAGGCGCAGCGCGGTTAGTGCCTCTGCTGCTTCCCGCCCTGAACAAGCCG
>CAZWSE010000142.1:0-6318 GCA_964636575.1 uncultured Sulfitobacter sp.
AAACGCGTGTATCAGCGTCGGCGTCGGGCAGGTGTATGGATGCGCGTGTTCATGGGCACCCGTTTAGCGTGGGCGATCCCGTTTGGAAAGGCCGGAAATTGCTATGGACTTGACAGAGTGGCTTCGCCCAGACGCTGGATATGTTCACCCCTAAACGTCCTGCCCATTGACCCTGTCGCCTGATATGGCAACTGTGCGCGACACACACCTTGTCGCAGAAGGACCTTAGATATGAAACGCACCATCGTTGACACCGGATCAGCCAATGAAACAGCCATCGGGTTCAGCCGTGCTGTCCGGTCTGGCAATGTTGTCGCAGTCTCGGGCACCGGCCCGATGGAGCCTAACGGCGAGGTGCATGCCCCAGGTGATGTCTATGCCCAGACCAAACGCTGTCTTGAGCTGGCGCTTGGCGCGATGGCGAAGCTGGAAGGCCGCCCTGTTGATGTGATCCGCACCCGCGTGATGCTGACGGACATTACAACATGGAATGACGCGGCCCGCGCCCACGGCGAGGTCTTTGGAGAGATCAAGCCTGCGTGCACCTTTGTTGGCGTATCTGCCTTTGTGAACCCGCTTTGGATGGTCGAGATCGAGATCGACGGTGTGGTTGTACCGGTCTATGATCACTCCTTGGATCGTTAAGATTTCGACAAGGTTTGGCATCTTGTGACGCGCGGCTGACCAGTGTGGCTGTATGAAGTGTGATCCATTTGCATCCCTTGCCCTCTGCTGCCTTGAAACTCGGGCTTTAGTGATTAGAATGGGATGCTGAACTGATTTTACAAAGCGCCCTGACACATAGCCGCTTTTGCCTAAGGAAATTTCATGTCCTGGACTGATGACCGCGTAGAGACCCTTAAGAAGATGTGGGGCGAAGGCCAATCCGCGAGCCAGATCGCCAAAGAGCTAGGCGGTGTGACCCGCAACGCTGTGATCGGCAAGGTACACCGTTTGGGTCTGTCCAATCGCGCCGGCTCAACCGGAGCGGCCGCCGCCAAGCCAGAACCAAAGGCCAAAGCACCTTCAAAGCCCAAGGCCGCCCCAAAACAGACCAAGGCCGCGCCCAAAGCCGCAGCCGAGGCCGATACACCCCCTGTCCCGCAGGTCGTACCGCATACGCGCAAGCAGATCATTCCGGCTGGGCAGCCTTTGCCGCCGCAGCCCTCTGCCAACGAGATTAGCCCTGAAGCTTTGGCCAAGGTCAGCGAAATCGAGAAGAAGGCCAAGCGCCTGACCTTGATGGAATTGACCGAGCGGACCTGCAAATGGCCTGTTGGTGACCCTGCGACCGATGACTTCTGGTTCTGTGGTCTGACGGTTCAAACCGGCAAGCCCTATTGCGAAGCCCATGTTGGCGTCGCTTTTCAGCCTATGTCTGCCCGACGCGACCGCCGCCGCTAAGACGCGTCTTATGCGCGCGGTTGTTACAAGCCGCCCACGTAAACATGAGTTGCACCGCGGCCTAGGCTCTGCTTTTTGGGATCAACGCCTTCAATCAGGACCTTGATATGCCCCAAATTCGCGCCGCCGATGCCCTTGCCCGCCGTCTTTACGCCGCCGGATGTCGTCATGCTTTTGGGATGCCGGGCGGCGAGGTTTTGACCGTCATGGACGCGCTGACCAAGGCCGGTATCGAATTCATCCTGTGCAAGCATGAAAACGCCGCTGGCTTCATGGCCGAAGGTGCGCATCATCGCACAGGTGCCCCTGCCATTTTGGTTGGCACTGTCGGCCCTGGCGCGTTGAACGGTATCAATGTCGTCGCCAATGCGCTGCAAGACCGTGTTCCGATGATTGTGATCAGTGGATGCGTCGACGCCGACGATGCCCAGACCTATACCCACCAAGTGCTGGACCAGCCGCAGGTGTTTCGCGAGATCACCAAGGCCACCTTTACCCTGAACGCCGGTGCCGCCCATGTCATTGCCGATAAGGCTGTCACAATCGCCCAAGAAGGCAGCCCCGGTCCTGTCCATATTGATGTCCCGATCAGTGTAGCAGATGCGATGATTTCTGATGCCGCACCTGCGCCCCGCGTTGCCGCCACTGCCACTGCGCCAAGCGGGCCGGATTTGGACCTTGCGCGCGGCTGGCTTGCCGGAGCCAAGCGCCCTGTCATTATCGCCGGTGTGGACGCCATGAACCAAAGCGCTGGCCCTGCCTTGGTCGGTTTTGCAGAGCGTTTCAATATCCCTGTGATTACCAGCTATAAAGGCAAGGGCTTGATCCCCGAAGATCACAGGTTGGCGATAGGTGGTGCGGGACTTTCTCCGTTAGCAGACAAGACCTTAGTGCCTTTTGTTAAAGCTTCTGATCTGATCCTGTGCGTCGGGTATGACCCCATTGAAATGCGCCCCGGTTGGCGCGATATCTGGGATCCGACAGCGACCAATGTGATCGACATTTCCGCGACCCCAAACCACCACTACATGCATCAGGCCACACTGAATGTGATCGCCGATTGCGCCGCAACGCTGGATGCTTTGGGCGACGGGCAAAATCCTCAACCCACGTGGCAAGACGGTCAGATTGAAGCTGCAAAGGATGCGCTGTCACAGGCCTTCCCCACGGACGATGACTGGGGACCAGCCGCCGTGATTGATGTGTGTCGTCAAACCCTACCCCGCGATACGCTGGCTACAGTCGACAGCGGGGCGCACCGGATTTTGATATCCCAGATGTGGCAGTGCTATGAACCACGCGCGATGATGCAATCGACCGCCCTATGCACGATGGGCTGCGCCGTGCCGCTTGCGATAGGGGCCAAACTGGCGACACCGGAACGGCCTGTGGTCAGCTTTAGCGGCGATGCGGGCTTTCTGATGGTTGCCGGAGAGTTGGCCACCGCGAAGGAGCTTGGGATTGCCCCCATTTTTGTGGTTTTCGTAGATGCGAGCCTTGCGCTGATTGAGTTGAAACAGCGGGGCCGCCAGATGACCAATGGCGGCGTCGACTTCATGGAGCATGACTTTGCCGCGATGGGCGCTGCCTTTGGCGGGCATGGGGTGACGGTGCATTCTCGCGCTGGGTTGAAAGCAGCCCTTGCCGCAGCCTTAAAAGCTGACACATTCACCGTCATTGCGGCGGTCATCGAACGGGGCGCATATGACGGACGCATCTAAACCGGGCGCCTTGGACGGCGTTGTTGTTCTGGATTTGAGCCGCATCTTGGCGGGTCCAACGGCCACCCAACTACTGGGCGATTTCGGCGCCACGATCATCAAGGTTGAGAACCCCAAATCAGGCGGCGATGATACCCGTGCTTGGGGGCCGCCCTATGCCAAGAACAGTGCAGGCCAAGACAGCGATTTATCCGCGTATTTCATGGCTGCAAATCGCAACAAAAAGTCAATTTCTGCTGATATATCAACGCCTGAGGGGCAAAAGTTAATCAAACGTATCGCGGCCCGAGCCGATATCGTGATTGAGAATTTCAAGCCAGATGGCTTGGTCAAATACGGGCTGGATCACGCGTCGCTTTTGGCGGCCCATCCGCAACTTGTGTACTGTTCGATCAGCGGGTTCGGGCAGTTTGGTCCGAACCGCGACAAGCCGGGCTATGACTTGATGGCGCAAGGGTACGGCGGGATCATGTCTTTGACAGGCGCGGCTGACGGCCCGCCGATGAAGGTCGGTGTCGGCATCGCGGATGTGATGTGCGGGATGTATGCAACGATTGGTATTTTGGCGGCCCTGCGCCACCGCGATGCCACCGGAGAAGGCCAGCATATTGATCTGGCCTTGGTCGATGCTCAGATGGCGTGGCTGATCAATGAAGGTACCAACTATCTGACCTCTGGCACAGTGCCTGAGCGGCGCGGCAATGCGCATCCGAACATCGTGCCCTATGACGTCTTTGAAGGCTCTGACGGGCATGTGCTGGTGGCTGTCGGCAATGACGCCCAGTTCGTTCGCTTTTGCGATGTGATCGGACGGCCTGACCTACCAAAGGTGCCTGCCTTCGCCACAAATCCCGCGCGTTTGGAGAACCGAGCCGATTTGCTGCCCCAAATCCGTGCTGCGATGGCCAAAATGACAACAGCTGAAATCTTCGACGGATTGACCGCCGTGAAGGTGCCTGTTGGTCCAATCAATGATGTTGGCCAAGCTTTGAACAGCGATCAAGCGCAGGCCAGACAGTCAGTGGTGCAAATGACACCGGACGACACCGAAGCCGTCCATTTGCTCGCAAACCCGCTGAAGCTGTCTGGGACACCTGTCACATACCGCCATCCCCCGCCCCATTTTGGGCAAGACACCGATGAAATCCTAAAGTGGCTGGACGAACCGGACGCGGAATAGCGCATGAAACGGGCACAAATGTTACGGTTGCTCACCGAGCATGCATACCGACTTCACGTCTCCGTGTTCTACAGGCTTGTGAGTAGCCAAGCGCGGTATCGCTATGGGAGATAGACCGAAACGTCCACTGTGTGAGAGTTGAAGTTAATGTTTTATGATGCCTGCGATTGTCCTTTGCCCGCGACGTCTACCCAATCTGTCGAGGCTTGGGATGCCATGGTGCGCGCCTTTCTGGCGCATGGAACACAGACCCCAGTGCATTTGGGACGCCTGCTGGAACTGGATCCGGAGTTTGGATTGGCCCATGCCGCAAAGGGTCTTTTTTCGTTGATGATGGGACGTCGCGAATTGGTTGAGGTTGCCGCCTCCGCCTTAAAAGATGCGAAACGTTTTCAGACAGGCACCGACCTGCGTGAAACGGCTTACATCGAGGCCCTTGCCGCTTGGTTGGCCGGATACCCGACCCAAGCGATTGCCCATATCGAACGTGTGATTTCGGCCCACCCAACCGATACGCTTTCTGTAAAAATCAGTCAGGGTATCCGGTTTATATTGGGCGATTCCAATGGGATGCGATCCTCTGTTGAGGCCGTTCTGGCCGCGCATGAAGACCACCCGTTGCAAGGGTATGTGCTGGGGTGCCATGCCTTCACCCTTGAAGAAACCGGCGACTACGCTGCGGCCGAAAGAACTGGATTGCTGGGCCTGACCAAGACAGACGATGACGCTTGGGGCCTACACGCGGTTGCCCATGTGTACGACATGACGGGCCAGACGGACGCGGGGATCAGCCTTATTGAAGACCGCCCATTGGCGTGGAACCGGTCGAACAATTTTCGCTATCATGTGTGGTGGCATAAGGCGTTGCTGCACTTGGACAAAGGGCAGGCCGATCTGGTTCTGTCGATCTATGACGCCGAAATCCGTGCTGAAAAGACGGATGATTACCGCGACATTGCAAATGCGACGTCCCTGTTGATGCGGTTGGAGCTGGACGGGATGGATGTGGGCCACCGCTGGAACGAACTGGCGGAGCTTTCGGAAAACCGTACCGATGATGACTGCGTTGTCTTCGCGGACCTGCACTACATGCTTGCCCTGACGGGTGACACACGCACCGATGCTGCGCAGCGATTGCGCCGCCGTATCGCCGCCTCAGCCGGTGAAACCGATATGGGGCAGGTCAGTGCCGACCCCGGCGTTGCTGCAAGTGCTGGATTGACCGAATTTGCGGAAGGCAACTATCAGACCGCTTTCAAACACCTCGCGGCCGCCCGCGCCACCATGCAGTCTATTGGCGGCAGTCACGCCCAGCGCGATGTGTTTGAGCGGATCACGGTAGAGGCCGGACTGCGTGCAGGATATACGACGCAGACAGCCGCGATTCTGAAACAGCGGTCCGACCTGCGCGGCGGCGCTGTTGATCGTTTTGCGGCGACGCGTCTGGCCCAGCTGGATGCAATGACCCGTATTCCGGCGCAGTAACCTTTCGCGCCCAAAGTTAGGTAGCTGCCCGCTGATGACCTCTGCCACATCCTCCCAACGTTCGGCTGCAAGTGCAGGCCAGTCTGCTGTGCGCGTGCGTGATCCGCGGCTCGACTTTTTCCGCGGCATTACGATGTTCATCATCTTGATCGCCCATACACCTGGCAATTGGCTGACCCTTTGGATCCCTGCCCGTTTCGGGTTTAGCGACGCCACAGAAGTCTTTGTTTTTCTTTCAGGAATGGCGAGTGCTATTGCCTTTGGTGCTGTCTTTAGAGATCAAGGATTGCTTATGGGTGCTGCCCGCGTCGCCTTTCGATGCTGGCAAGTTTACTGGGCACATATCGCCCTCTTCTTCGCCATTGCTGCGACGATGGTGTTCCTGAACGACTATGAACTGGGCACCCGCGACTATGTCGGACAGTTGAACCTGCATCCCTTTTTCAAGGACACCATGGTCAACCTGCCTGCTTTGATGACCCTGACCTATGTGCCCAACTACTTTGATATTCTGCCGATGTATCTGGT
>CAZWSE010000143.1:0-6281 GCA_964636575.1 uncultured Sulfitobacter sp.
TGCTGAAAGTTCTGATGTGTGCCCTCGCTCTTTTGTCCACGTTTGGTCACGCTGCCATTGCAAAGCAAATACAGGTTCCTGCGGGCAACGGAGGCTTGCAGAGCTTGTTTGACAGCGGTGCCGTGACGCAGGGCGACACGCTTGTTTTGGGTGCGGGCAACCACGGTGTGTTTAATATCAAAGGTTATACTTTCAAAAAACCAGTGAGCCTTGTGTCTGCATCCCGAGGGAAAGCTGTTTTCGAAAGCATAAGGATTGACCAAAGCTCAGGGATTACAATCAAAGGCGTGACCGTGGCCCCTGCCAAGACGTTGCCAAAGTGGACTGCTGCTGTGACTGTCAAAGGCGGGTCATACATCGTTCTCGACCAGCTTAATGTCAGCACGGCCGCCAATACAAACGGGTGGAGCGCGAATGCATGGCGCGCCAAGATACGCAATGGCATCAGGGTGTCAGGCAGCCATATTTCGATCTTGAACAGTTTTGTGAAGAACACCGCGTTTGGCATCACGTCCGACGCGGATCATTTGCGCGTTGAGAACACTGTGGTTGAGCTGTTCTCGGGCGACGGGATCCGTGGTTTGGGTGACAATTCTACCTACCGTGGGAACACGATCAAAACATGTGTGAAGGTCGACGAAAATCATGACGATGGATTTCAGTCTTGGTCGCTTGGCCCCAACAAGAAGGTTGGCACGGGTGTCGTCAAGAACGTCGTCATTGACCGCAATACATTTATCAACGGCGACCACCCACTGACCTGCAGAATGCAGGGCATCGGTCTTTTTGACGGGTTCTACCAGAATTGGACGATCACCAATAACCTCGTCATTGTGGACCACTGGCATGGCATCACTGTGATGGGTGGAACCCGCATAAAGATCAAAGGCAACACGGTTGTGGACAGTCGCGTTGGGCGTCCTGGGCCGCCGTGGATCAAGATAGGTCCGCATAAAGACGGCAGAAACTCTAGCCGCGGTGTGATCACGGGCAACGTGACGCATACGACCAAGCCCAAGGCGCCTGCCCCTGTAACGGGTGTTCGACGTTTCGGAAACACAGTGGCGGGGAGTGCGCAGCAGGCGCTTGATCTGTTGGCAAAATGAGGCGTGTTGCCTAGCGCTATCGCGCAGCCCGGCTGCCTATGTCCCGCCTTTGAGCATTTCCGGGTTCCGCAGCCATAGATCACGCTGTGCAAAGGGTATTTCAATGCCTTCTTCGGCAAATCGTTTTGCGATCTCGTGGTTCATGTCTGACTTGGTGCTGAGCACCCAGTTCACATCCCGCAGAATTGCCCTAATTTCAAAGTCCATGCTGTCCGCCCCAAACCCTTGCATCACCACGTTGGGCGCTGGATGGGACAAGACCATTGGATGGGCATTTGCGATCTCTCGCAGGATGGTTTCGACCTTGCGGGTATCCGTCCCGTAAGCCACCCCGACCGGTACGATGACCCGCCCGACCGTATTGCCGCGTGTGTAGTTGGTGACCGTGCCGCTGACCAAGTCCGCGTTGGGCACAATGACGTCGCTGCGGTCAAAGGTTTCGATCCGCGTGGAACGCACGGAGATATCCCGCACATAGCCCATTTGCCCGCCCACTTCGATCCAGTCGCCCTCTGCAATGGGACGCTCAATCAACAAGATGATGCCCGACACAAAGTTGGACACGATGTTTTGCAGACCAAAGCCGATGCCCACAGACAACGCACCCGCCACAATGGCGAGCGATGACAAATCAATACCCGCGCCCGTAATGGCCGCCAAGGCGGCAAGGAAAATACCGACGTATCCGACGCCAGACGTGATCGCATTGCGCCCGCCTTGGTCGATCTTGGTTTTGGGCAGAACAGAGGTGCGCAGCGCCCCTTGGACCAGCCGCGTCAGCATGTACCCGAAAGCAAAGATAATCGCGAAGGTCAGAAAATCCGTTGGTGAGATGCGGGTATCCCCGACGGCAAACCCTTCACGGAAACGCGCCCAGATTTCGGTTAGCTCTGATACCCTTGCGCCCCAAATCAACGCGAGCAGTGGTGCTGCCAAAAGCACCAGCACAAAGCCGATCAGAACCGGGATCAGTGCTTCTCTTGCTTGTGTATCTTGGCGCGTCACGAAAACATAGATGTCCGCACTGAACCGTTGCAGCACCAAGATCAGCCCGAACAGCCCGAGTGTGAGAACCGTTGGATACAAAAGCGCGCTGCCCGCGTGTTCGTACCCGACCCCGACCATGACAGGCGCCACGATTGAGATGAGCATCGTCGCCAGCCCGATGAAGCCAACGGTGCGCAGCAGGAACGACTTCGGCTCGCCCTCTTCTGCATCTTGATCCGCCACATGGTTGCGCAGGATTTGTCCCAATCGGAACAGCAAAAGTGCCGTTAAAACCACCAATGGGAAGGCCAGAACCACCGAAACGCTGTCTGCAAGCCCTGCGCCTTCCGAAATTACCGAGACGATGCTTGCAAGAACAACAAAGACCCCGATCAGTGTGCCATAGCGTCGTGCTGCGGCTCTTATGGATGGCTCCATCGGCAGAAGGGCGTCTTCGTCTACTTTGGAGAACACCCGTTCGCACAGCCAACGGTAGCCCAGAAGGATTGCCCCCCAGACGGGGACCGTTTCAAGCAAGAGGCTGGATTGCGGGCCGACCATTTGTGTCGCGAACAGCGCGCGCGTCAAAGCCAGCAGGCCCAGCAATGGCAGGATTATGCGGCCCAAAGACACCAACAGCCCCCAGACCCCACGCCCACGCCCACCCCAGCCGCGCAGGTAAAGCCCCATGCGTTCGGCCCATCTGCGGCCTCTCGCCAGCAGGAGGATACCCACGGCTGTCAAAAGCAGGACCAATGGCATGTTTGCTTTGAGTTCTGCGCGCTTGTCTTCGTCGACTATAGCTTTGGCGATCTCACCGCCGATGTCTGCAAAAGCGCGGCTGCCTTCAACGACTGCGGGTGTCCACAACGCCGGGTTTACAGGTGACGGCCCAAGTTCCAGCAAGCGTTCGGTTTGTCGTTCGCGGGCCAATGTGTCGATTTCCCGCACAAGCCCGTCGGCTGCGGTATAGGCTTCTTCTGCGGCGCGAATGGGTGCGGTTAGGGTTGCAAGCTGTGCGGTAAGCTCGGCCCGCCGCGCTGCAATGTCTGGGTCTTCTGTGTCGCCTTCTGCAGGCGCCTCACCCAGTGCTTCAAGTTGTGATTGAAGCGTTGCTATGCGCGATCCGTTTTGCTCGGATGCGTCGAGAAACTGTTGTCGGAACGCTGCCACTTCGGCCCTTAGATCATCGAGCACGCGGGTGGAGGTCCGCCCTGAGTCTATCGCGAGGTTGACCTTCTGGGACAAGGCCCGCCATGCACTGTAATCAGGTGCAGTGCCGGTTGTCTGCGCAAAGGCTGTTGTCACCCAGAGCGCGCAGATCAGCGCCGCCAGCCATCCGCGCAACACGTTCATTGATCTTCAAACACAGTCGGGATTGATTTGGCATCAGCCGTCATCCAATCCGGCAAGTCGAACCCTTTTTCTTTCAGGAAATCAGGATTGAACAGTTTGGATTGGTACCGTGTGCCGTAGTCGCACAGGATCGTCACAATGGTATGCCCCGGCCCCATATCGCGCGCCATGCGGATGGCCCCTGCGATATTCACGCCTGTTGATCCGCCCATAACCAAACCTTCGTCGCGCAAAAGATCGAACACGATGGGCAAGGCTTCTTCATCGGGGATTTGGTAGTTGAAATCGGGGGTCAGCCCCTCAAGGTTTTTGGTGATCCTGATTTGACCGATGCCTTCCGCGATAGAGCCACCTTCGGAGGCGAGTTCCCCACTGGTGAAAAACGAATAAAGCGCGGCCCCCATCGGGTCGGCCAAGCCGATTTTGACGCCCTTGGGCTGCAAGGCCATTGCGACCCCCGTCAACGTCCCGCCCGACCCGCAGGCACAGATGAACCCGTCGACTTTGCCGCCGGTTTGGTCCCAAATCTCCGGTCCCGTGGTTTCGATATGGGCTTGCCGGTTGGCCGTGTTGTCAAACTGGTTGGCCCAGATCGCCCCGTTGGGTTCCGTCTTGTTCAGCTCTTTCGCCAACCGCTCAGAGTAGCGCACGAAATTGTTCGGGTTCCGGTAGGGGGCAGCGGGCACTTGCACCAGTTCGGCCCCTGCAAGCCGCAACATGTCTTTCTTTTCCTCAGACTGGGTTTCAGGGATCACGATGACCGTTTTGAACCCCATAGAGGCCCCAACAAGCGCCAAGCCGATCCCTGTGTTCCCTGCCGTGCCTTCAACGATTGTTCCGCCCGGTTTCAACGCGCCCGATGCGATTGCGTCTTTGATAATATAGAGCGCCGCGCGGTCTTTGACGGACTGGCCGGGGTTCATAAACTCGGCCTTGCCAAGGATCGTACACCCCGTCAGCGCAGAGGCTGCCCGCAGTTTGATGAGTGGCGTGTTTCCGACGGCCGTTGCCAAGTCTGATGCGATGCGCATGTGCTGCCCCTTTGCTGTTGATCTAAGGTGTAGCGCTGCGCGTGGGTGACCTCAAGCGGAGTTCATCAACCGGTCCCGATGTCGTGCCAGCCAAAGGGCGCATAAAACGACTTGCCCGTTTACAAGCCTGTTGGTGTCCAAGAGCTCCATAAGCGCGTCAAATGACATAACATGCGATTTGATGTCTTCGGCCTCACTGTCCAATCCGCCGACCCCTTGGGCATCGTCGGGCAAGTCACATATGGCGCAGTAGATGTAGAAAAATTCAGCCGAGCAGCCCGGCGTCGGGTAAACGTCGCCAATCGGCTCTAGGCTGCGCAGGGTCAAACCGGCCTCTTCTGCGGCCTCGCGATGGGCGGCCTGATGAGGTGTCTCACCACCGTCAATGCGGCCCGCGATCGGTTCTAACATCCAAGGGTTCGGATCTTGTCGCGCAATTGGCCCCATGCGCACTTGTTCGACCAACAACACGCGATCCCGCACCGGATCGTAGGGCAGCACGATCACAGCGTCGGCTGCAATAAAGACCCCGCGTTTGACAGTGTCCGACAGCGACCCGTCGAATTTTTCGAACTGCATGTGATATTCATCAAGGGCGAAGAAATCGACGTATGCACGTTTGGAGCTTGAGATGTTCACCTTGCGGGTCTCAGAGGCAACCCCTTTGCGCCCCGTTCGCCCGTTGAGCCGAGATTGCGCACGCGACCGGATCATCGGCTGCATTGTTTTGAGGTGTTCGGCTTTGTCCGTGCCGAAGTAGGACATTTCCTCTAACGCGGCCTCGACCGTCAATGCGCCATAGTCCTGCACCCAGTCTTGCAGGGACCAAGGCTTGCCTTGTGGGCCAATGGTGCTGTCTGGAAAATAGACCTCGGCCTCATGCAATTCATCATTTTGCAAGACCTCAACGGTCCGCAAATCATAGTGAAAGCTGCCTTCGTAGTAATCCAGACGCGCCACTTGTGCATCGGTAACTGTGACGACAACGCCTTGCGCGACGCTGCCTGACTGGACGGAAATCATTGGAAAGGGTTGATCAGCGACCCAGTGCACGATGTGATCTGGAAGCGTTGCAGGTGTACATGGAACGCCTTGGCCCAACACCGTTTCAAGCAACGGGAGATGGCAGAGTGTTCCATAGAAGAAGAGACGGCGTGTCATTTCAGCAATGCGGCGTCTGAGTTTATTTCCATTGCCGCCAAGCGAACTCGGTCGCCAAACCGACCATGATGGACATAACGACAGCAGTGATAATCAAAGGGGCATTGATCATGATCAGGCCGTATTCAGCGGCAATTTGAAAAATTGCTGTCACCGCTTCGAATGCATCGCCATAGCGGTTGCGCATGGCAAGACGGAACATCTCAACACAGGCTTGCACCCCAAGCCCCCAAATCACAAGAACCGCGAGGCCGGACAACCCGTTGTTGATGCCGGGGGTAAAGCCGCGCCCTGCCCGTTTGCCCATGACAACCCAACCTGCGAGAACACCCAAAGTCATATTCACAAGCGTAAAATATCCGAAATCCGTGCTGTCGGGCATCAGGGGCATGATCATGCCAGACATGATGAAAGCAACGATCGCCATTCCGCAAGCGGCGACCAGACGGGCTGCGTCGGGCATCAGATTACTCCTCGAATGCGGCTCTTTAGTTCAGGCCGGTTTCGAAATGGTTATCTGCGTGACGTCGCAATTTCCACTGTCAAAAGTAGAAGCGCAGGATGTGAGGTAAAAATTCCACATCCGTTTGAAGCGTTCATCAAAGCCCAAAAGCGCGATTTGGTCCCATCTGTCGTTGAA
>CAZWSE010000144.1:0-6238 GCA_964636575.1 uncultured Sulfitobacter sp.
CATGGGTTGGGCGATCATTGGCCTGACGCTGATCATCAAAGCGATCCTGTTCCCGTTGGCCTATAAATCCTACGTCTCTATGGCCAAGATGAAAGAGCTTCAGCCCGAGATGGAAAAGCTGAAAGAGCGCGCTGGCGAAGACAAACAGGCTCTCCAAAAGGGCATGATGGAGCTTTACAAGACCAACAAGGTCAATCCAGCTGCGGGCTGTTTGCCAATCTTATTGCAAATTCCGATCTTCTTTAGCCTCTATAAGGTGATTTTCGTCACTATCGAACTGCGCCAAGCCCCTTGGTTCGGCCCGTTCCGCGACCTGTCTGCCCCTGATCCCACATCCATCTTGAACCTCTTCGGTTTGCTGGGGAATTCAGGACCAGAGCCAGGGACAATCATGGCGCTGATCTTTATCGGTATTCTGCCGCTTCTCTTGGGCATTTCCATGTGGATGCAGCAAAAGCTGAACCCCGCGCCGACGGATCCGACCCAACAGATGATCTTTGCGTGGATGCCGTGGGTCTTCATGTTCATGCTCGGCAGCTTTGCCAGCGGCTTGGTCGTCTACTGGATCGCGAACAACACGATCACCTTCACGCAGCAGTATCTGATCATGCGCAGCCAAGGCTACAAACCGGACGTCTTTGGGAACATCAAATCCAGCTTTGCCAGAAAACCGAAACCGGACAGCAAATGACCGGTGAGGTCACAAGCCTTTGGCGGCATCCCATCAAAAGCCATGGTCGCGAAGCCTTAGACGCTGTGACCATGATCGCAGGCAAAACCATGCCTGGCGATCGTGTATGGGCTGTTGCACATGATGCGTCAAAGGCGGATGGCTCGGCTTGGGCCAACTGCGCCAATTTCAGCCGGATCGCAAAAGCCCCAGATTTGATGGCGATCACCGCCCGTCTGGAGGACGAAACTGGCCTGATTACCCTATCGCACCCGCGCCGAGATGATCTGACGTTTGATCCAAGTGGCGACTGTACAGCGTTTCTGTCTTGGGTTGCGCCCCTTGTGCCGCGTGACCGCGCTCTGCCGGACCGGATTATCTCGGCCCCGGATCGCGGAATGACCGATTCAGATTTTCCATCCGTAACACTGTGCAATATGGCATCGCATCGGGCTGTGGCGCATCGCTGCGGCTCTGATTTGTCCATCCATCGGTGGCGCGGAAACGTCTGGTTCGACGGCCTACCCGTTTGGGAAGAGTTCGACTGGATCGGGAAAGAGGTTCAGATAGGTGAGGCCGTTTTCAAACCGATTGAACGCACAGATCGCTGCATTGCGACCACCAGCAACCCAGACACAGGCAAGCGCGATACAGACATTCTGGCCACCCTCGATGAATGGGGCCATCAGGACTTTTCGGTCCGCGCCGAAGTTGTTCGCGGTGGCCGGATCGAACTTGGTGACACGGTGACTGTGCTATGACCCCGCTTCCGTTTCCCATCGCCGAAGAACCTGACACCGCTACATCGGAACGCGGTCGCATACTGTTTGCAGGCGAGACAGATTTCCTAAAGGGCGTCGTTGCCATGTCCGGCTTGCCGCCTTCGGACAGGCTTGAAGTATGCTTTGCAGGCCGGTCCAATGTCGGCAAATCCACACTGATCAACGCGCTCACAGGGCGCAAGGGGCTGGCACGGGCCTCCAACACACCCGGTCGCACGCAGGAAATCAACTTTTTTACCGTGGCCGAAGACCACTATCTGGTCGATTTGCCCGGCTACGGCTTTGCCAATGCGCCCATTCCAGTGGTCGAGAAATGGCAAAGGTTGCTCAAGCAATACCTGTCCGGCCGCCAGAACCTACGCCGCGCTTTTGTGCTTGTGGATATGCGCCATGGCATCAAGCCTGTTGATGAGGAAATCATGAGCCTGCTCGACAGCTCGGCCGTCACCTTTCAATGCGTGCTGACCAAGGCGGACAAGCTCAAGCAAATTGACCGCGACAAGGTGCTGGCGCAGGTTCGATCTGCCTTGTCCAAGCACCCCGCAGCCTTTCCCGAACTGGTTGTCACCAGCAGCGAAAAAGGCGACGGTATCGCCACGTTGCGTTCTATCATCGCGACGCTGACTTAAATCCCGCCTGTTTGAAAGGGCGCAAGATGAAGACCCAAGACATGAACCGCGACTGGATTGCCACTGCCTCGACCCTGTCCTCCGCCCTGCCCTATATGCAGCGTTATGCGGGCGCGACTGTTGTGATCAAGCTCGGCGGTCACGCGATGGGCAGCGACGAAGGTATGGAAATCTTCGCGCGCGATGTGGTGCTGATGCGCCGCGTCGGGATCAATCCTGTGATCGTTCACGGCGGCGGGCCGATGATCAATGCGATGCTGGAAAAGCTTGATATCAAATCGGATTTCGTGAACGGCAAACGGGTGACCGATGCCGCCACCGTCGAGGTCGTAGAAATGGTGCTGTCCGGTTCCGTCAACGCCCGCATCGTGCAAGCCATCAACGCCCAAGGCGGCCGCGCTGTGGGCCTGTCGGGAAAGGATGACAACCTGATGGTCTGTGATCAGACCGATCCCGAGCTCGGGTTTGTCGGCAGCCCGAATGAGGTGAACGCAAATCTGCTGACCGAACTCGCGCAGAACGACATCATCCCTGTGATCGCACCAATTGGTACCGGCCGCTCTGGCGAGACGTTTAACATCAATGGCGACACCGCTGCTGGGGCCATTGCGGGTGGTTTGAAAGCGGATCGTTTGTTGCTGCTGACGGATGTATCAGGCGTCAAGAACGCAGACGGCACCGTTGTGACCGAACTGACAGCCGCCCAAATCCGCGACATGACGGCAAACGGGACAATCGCGGGCGGGATGATCCCAAAGACCGAAACCGCACTTGATGCGCTGGCCGCAGGCGTGCGCGCGGTTGTTATCATCGACGGGCGTGTGCCCAATGCATGCCTGCTAGAACTGTTTACAGAACATGGCGCCGGGTCTTTGATCCGACCTGACTGACCTACACGCGGATGTGTCTATCTGTCTCTTGCACGGTTTTGGTTTCGCAATAGGTTACGGCTCATGGAAAACGAAACTTTCATACGGTTTGGCGTGTTTTTAGGGCTTTTTGCCCTGTTTGCGGCGCTAGAGGCTATGGCCCCGCGCCGTGTCCGTACCCAAAGCCAGACCCGCAGGTGGGTGACCAACTGGGGTATCACCATCGTGAACACTCTGGCCCTGCGCGCTTTGGCTTTTGGCCTGCCTTTGCTTGCCGTCGGGGCCGCGATCGACGCCTCTGCCAATGGATGGGGGCTGTTCAATCAATTGGGCTGGCCTGTGGGCATTGAAATCATCCTCGCCATTTTGATTTTCGATTTCGCGATTTGGGCGCAGCACCTGATCACGCACAAAGTTCCGCTGCTCTGGCGCCTGCACCGCGTGCATCATGCGGATGTCGATATGGATGTGACCACTGCGATCCGGTTTCATCCTGTCGAGATCGCACTGTCGATGCTCCTCAAGATTGGGCTGGTGTACCTATTGGGGCCAGCGGCCATTGCGATCATCCTGTTTGAGATTATCCTGAACGGCACAGCTATGTTCAATCATGCCAACATCAGACTACCCTTGGCGCTGGACGCCGTGGTGCGCCGCGTGTTGGTGACCCCTGATATGCACCGCGTACATCACTCGGTTCATCGGAATGAGCATGACAGCAACTACGGGTTTTCCCTGTCGATTTGGGATCAGATGTTTGGGACTTACATTGCCCAACCCGAGGCCGGACACGACGACATGCAAGTCGGTTTGCAATGGCAAGACGACCGTCCGAGCCGTTTCGGGTGGAGCATCCTTCTCCCCTTTTCCCGCAAGTGACCTTTGACGCCCTGCAAACGGCGGCGCAGGCGCGATCATTGACCATACTGGGTGGGTTTCACCCTGTTGAAGCAGACAACGCTCCGGCGGGCGCTGGGACGATCCTCATGCTCGGTCCGGATGAGCCTGCCTTCTGGCCGCTGTTCACCACGTCACCCGAATACAGTGACGGCACACCCGATGCGATGGATCGCTGGTCGGCACGGGTCATCGGCGCTTGGGCCGCTGAGATCGGCGCGCAGGCCCTGTTTCCGTTTGGCGGACCGCCGTACCAGCCGTTCTTTTCTTGGGCTGTGCGCACAGGGCGCGTCCACGCCTCACCCATCAGGCTGCTGGTCCATGACCATGCTGGATTGATGGTGTCTTTTCGCGGGGCACTGGCGCTTGAGGATCATATCGATCTGCCGAAAGCGCCGCCGAACCCTTGCGATGCCTGCCGCACGCAGCCTTGCCGCATCGCCTGCCCTGTGGGGGCTTTTGATGGCGATGGATATGACGTGCCCGCGTGCAAGACCCATATTCTGGGCCCCGATACCAAGGCCTGCATGTCCACCGGATGTGCTGCACGCCGCGCCTGTCCAATCTCTGAACAGTTTGGTAGGCTCCCTGCGCAATCCGAGTTTCATATGAAGAGTTTCACGAACACATGAGTAAAGTCCTGATCCTAATGCGCCACGCAAAGTCCGGTTGGGACGATCCATTGCAAGAAGACCACGAACGCGGCTTAACCGACCGAGGACGCCGAGGTGCAGCCGAAATCGGCGGATTCTTGAAAAAGGAACAGCTGCTGCCGGATGAAATCATCAGCTCCGATGCGACCCGCACCAAAGAAACCGTTGAGGGTCTGGGACTGAACGAAGACATCCCGACCGAATATCGCCGCGATCTTTATCTGGCCAATTCGGATGTGATGCTTGGTGTCTTGAAAAAGGCGACAGCGGGCACTGTCATGATGGTCGGCCATAACCCAGGCATTGTGGATTTTGCGGACCGTCTGTTGAAGGTCGCGCCGATGCACCCCGATTTTGCACGCTACCCGACTGCGGCAACACTGTTTGTGACCCTAGAGATTGAAAACTGGGCTGACCTGAAGTTCGGGGAAGGCACGGCGATGGCCTTTGCAGTGCCAACCAAGGTCAAAGACCAAACCGCCTGAACGACAAAGGGGCCGACCGATGTGGCCCGCCCCTTTGTAGCCGTTACGTTCGTTGTAAATCAGTGACCCAGGATCTGGCTTAGGAACAACTGTGTCCGCGGGCTTTGCGGGTTGTTGAAGAACTCTTCGGGTTCGTTTTGCTCAACAATCTGACCTTCATCCATAAAGATCACACGGTTGGCGACCTGACGGGCAAAGCCCATCTCGTGGGTCACACAGAGCATGGTCATGCCCTCTTCGGCCAGCTCAACCATCGTGTCGAGCACCTCTTTGATCATCTCAGGGTCAAGCGCCGATGTTGGTTCATCGAACAGCATGATCCGTGGCTTCATGCACAAGGACCGCGCGATGGCCACACGTTGCTGCTGACCACCGGAAAGCTGGCCGGGGTATTTATCAGCCTGATCGGGGATTTTCACCTTTTCAAGGTAGTGCATCGCCACTTCTTCGGCTTCCTTCTTGGGCGTTTTACGCACCCAGATCGGGGCCAATGTCAGGTTTTCCAAGATGCTCAGATGTGGGAACAGGTTGAAGTGCTGGAAACACATCCCGACCTCTGACCGGATTTTATCGATGTTCTTGACGTCTGAGGACAAGACAGTGCCATCAACCGTGATCCGACCTTTCTGGTGCTCTTCCAGCGCGTTGTTGCACCGGATCAGCGTGGATTTACCCGATCCGGATGGACCCGCGATAACGATCCGCTCACCGCGATAAACAGTCAGATCAATGTCGCGCAGCACATGGAAGGTACCGTACCATTTGTTCATATTCTCGATCGAGATCGCAACATCGTCTGAGACTTGCAGTTTGGCTTGTTCATTCATGGTAAAAGCCCCCTATTTGTGGCCGGTTGAAAGCTGACGCTCCAACCATTGTGAGTATTGAGAGATGCCGTAGCAGACGACAAAGAACAGTGCGGACGCGAACAACCAAAGTTCCCAGTACACGCCGTTCCAATCAGTTGAGGCAAGGATCGGACCGCGGATCATCCCGACCAGATCGAACATCGAAATGACCGAAACGAGCACCGTGTCTTTGAAAAGACCCACGGCCACATTTACGATCCCCGGGATCGAAATTTTCAAAGCTTGCGGCAGGATGATCAGGCGCATGGCTTGGGCATAGTCCAGTCCAAGGCTGTCTGCGGCTTCATATTGCCCACGTGGCAAGGCTGCCAGCCCGCCCCGGATCACTTCCGCGATATAGGCACCTGAGAAGAGCGTAATCATGATGATCACCCGCAGGATCAA
>CAZWSE010000145.1:0-6218 GCA_964636575.1 uncultured Sulfitobacter sp.
GAAGACGGCACAACCGTGGCAGCGCTTGTGGGGGCCAACCCGATGGGCAGCGTAACAACCCCGTCTGACAAGCACTTCTGGGGCGCAGCTTTCGAGATGAACGCCGAATTTGGCGGCGCGGGACCAGACCCTTCATCAGAACTGGGGCGCAGCCTGACCAGCCGCAAAATTGCAGCCATGATGGCCGCCGAGGCCGAACGGGCCAACACAACAATCGCAATCGTCGCCACAGACGCACCCCTCAGCAAATCCCAATGCAAAAGGGTCGCCATCGCGAGCCATGACGGGATCGGGCGGGCCGTCGTGCCAGCCCATGCACCGGGCGACGGAGATCTGGTCTTCGCACTCTCAACGCAAACAGGCGAAGCGGACGACCGCACACTCGCCGCCATCGGGCATGCAGGCGCATTGTGTCTGTCACGGGCCATTGGACGGGCAATCTATAATGCGAGGCCAGCCGCTGGCGATCTGCTCCCCTGCTGGACCGACCTGAACGGAGACAAAAATGCCTAAGGTCACCCTCCAAGACATAACACTGCACTATGAAATCGACGGATCAGGGCCGCCCTTGGTGCTGCTGGCAGGGATGCTCAGCGACAGCGCAAGCTGGACACCCGTGGTGGCACATCTTGCACAAAACTTTACGGTCATAAGACCAGACAACAGGCTAACGGGGCGGACAACCCCTGCACTCGCGGCAGCCAGCCCACAGCTTTATGCTGCAGATACGCTCGGGTTGCTGGACCACCTCGGGATCGAAAAAGCGCACCTAATGGGACACTCCATGGGCGGGCTGATCGCGATGGAGCTGAACGCAATTGCGCCCGACCGTATACGCACAACAACGCTCGCAGGCATATCGCCCACCCGCAATCCAAGACTGATGGCATGGTTCGACACGGTCATGGCGCTGCGACGGGACGGGCCCAAAGGGCTTTGGCTGCGCGCACTTCTGTCATGGTTGATGCGCTCGGAGTTCTACGCAGACCCCGCCAATCTGGAGGCGGCCGTGACAGCAGGTTTGGCCTACCCGCACGCGCAATCAGCCGTTCAAATGGAGGCACAGATCGCTGCGCTCAAAGCCTACAGACCCGGCATCGCGCCGAAAGACATACCCACCCCGACCCACGTGATACTGGCGAAAGAGGACAGCTTTATCCCCTTCGATATCGCGCATGCAGCACTTGCCGAAATTGAGAACGTGAATTTCACAACGCTACATGACGCAGGACATTCCATGCACTGGGACGCGCCAGAACCCTTTGCGAAGGCCGTCACCACCTACATAAAGGACAGGACATGAGCACTGATCTCTACGGGCTGCCCATCACCAGCCCAACGGCCGAGACCACGCAAGCAATCAACGATTTCGTGCACGGGTTTATCTCTTACCATCCCAAAGCAGCAGGCATCGTGGGGGCGGCAGACGCCAACCCGACCTGCGGTCTGGCCAATACATATGCAGGGATGCTCTGGATGTTTCTGGAAGCACCGGGCGCCAACGCAAAGGCGCAGGTCTATCTTGATCGGGCCGCGACTTGCGACGGAACAGATCGGGAAAAGAAGGTCCTGCAAGCCGTTCAAGCTTGGGCCAACGACGACATCCCACACTGCATCGCGCTGTGCGATGAGATCATCACAAACCACCCACGCGATCTGGCAATGCTGAAGCTCGCGCAATACCACACCTTCAACGCAGGCGACGCGGCAGCGATGCTGCGTATGGCGCTCAAAGGGCTGCCTGAGGCCGGGGATATTGCCTACACACACGGAATGCTCGCGTTCGGGTATGAACAGTGCCACCTGCTGTCAGAAGCAGAGGCTGCGGCACGCAAAGGGATGAGCATCCAACATGATGAGCCTTGGGCGCACCACGCGATCGCCCATGTGATGCTGACACAAGGCCGCGTCGACGAGGGGATCACCTTTCTGGAAAGCGTGGCAGAGACATGGGCAGGGCTGAACTCCTTCATGCATACGCACAACTGGTGGCATCTGGCGCTGTTCTATATCTCCAAAGGGCGACACGCAGATGTTTTGAAAACCTATGACGAACACGTCTGGGGGATCGCAAAAGACTATTCTCAAGATCAAGTCGGGGCCGCGTCCCTATTGGCGCGGATGGAATTTGCGGGGGTAGACGTCGGAAACCGCTGGGACGATCTGGCTGATCACATCGCAACGCGCGGAGCGGATACGGTCAATCCGTTCCTGACGATGCAATACCTCTATGCGCTCGGACGCGGCGCGCGGGCCGAGGTCGCGCCCATGATGCAAGCAATCAAAGCGCGGGCCGCGGACACATCCAAACACGACCACATCGCTTGGGCAGAGGTCGCATATCCTGCCTGCACAGGCATCATCGCACATGCCAATGGAGATTGGGAAAGCTGCATAAAACACCTCGGCTCCGCCCTGCCGCGCATGCAAGAAACAGGCGGCAGCCACGCACAGCGCGACCTTTTCGAGCAAATCCACCTCGATGCACTCATCAAAGCAGGCAAAGCGTCAACCGCACAACAAGTCCTGGAAATGCGGCGCACTTACGACCCTGACGGAGTGCCCCTCAATCTGATGCTGGCAGAGGTCTATGAAACGGTCGGACTGCCCAGCCTTGCAGCCTCAGCCAAAAAGCGCGCCGAAGCCTTCGCGGTGTCCTGACATCAACCGCCCTTTTTGAGTATTTTGAAAGGGTAAAGGAGGGATTTTCCTTTACCCTTTTTCAAATACTCATCTTCTTTAGATTAAACGTCGCGCGCATCGCGTGCGGCCTTTAGGTTGATGATCTTGGGATCCTGCCCGATGGCCTGCATCACTTGCGCGCAAATACCATCAACATCCAAACGCGCCTCGGCATACATCTCGGCCGGGGACGCCTGATCAATGAACCGATCCGGCAGGCACAATGTGCGCACGGTCAGGGCAGCGTCCAGCATGCCTTCACCAGCCATGGCTTGCAGCACCATGGCGCCAAATCCACCCATGGCCCCTTGCTCAACCGTGATCAGGGCCGAATGACAAGCCGCCAAATCAGCAATCAATTCCATGTCCAAAGGCTTGGCAAATCGGGCATCGGCGACAGTCACAGACACGCCTTGTGCCTCAAGGGCCATTGCCGCCGCTTCGCAATCTTGCAAGGCCGTTCCAAGGGACAGCAAAGCAACGTCATCGCCACGTTTCACTATACGGCCCTTGCCGATCTGCAAGACATCGCCGCGCTCCGGCAAGGTGACCCCTGTTCCGTTCCCGCGCGGATAGCGGAACGCGATAGGCCCCTCGTCGTAGTGCACTGCCGTTTCCACCATATGCACCAGTTCTGCCTCATCGGCGGCGGCCATAACCACCATGTTCGGCAATGCGGCCAGATACCCGATATCAAAAGCGCCTGCGTGGGTCGGACCATCCGCGCCCACAAGCCCTGCCCGATCCACTGCAAACCGCACGGGCAGCTTTTGCAAAGCCACATCATGCACGATCTGGTCGTACCCCCTTTGCAAAAAGCTGGAATAGATCGCGCAGAACGGCTTGATCCCCGTTGCCGCCAGTCCAGCCGCAAAAGTGACCGCATGCTGTTCCGCAATGCCCACATCGAACACACGCGCCGGAAAGCGGTTTTGCATGATGTCCACGCCCGTCCCCGAGGGCATCGCCGCCGTGATCGCCACAATGTTCGGATCGCGCGCGGCGGCATCGGTCAGCGTATCGCCGAACACGGATGTATAAGACGGGGCATTGGCCTTCGTCTTGGACTGCGCCCCCGTTTCAACGTCGAACTTTGACACCCCATGATAACAATCGTTTGAGCCTTCCGCAGGCGCATAGCCCTTGCCCTTAACCGTACAGCAATGGATCAACACAGGCCCCGTCGCGCGGGTGCGGGTTGCCCGCAACACGCTGAGCAACTGATCCATGTCGTGCCCGTCAATCGGCCCCACATAATCAAACCCAAGCTCTTCAAAGAAGGTCCCCTGCCCTTGCACGCCTGTGACCAGTTGTTTGGCGCGGCGCGCGTGGTCGCGGACTGTCTTGGGCAGCTTCGTCTCAACCCCGTCTGCAATGTCCTTCAGCTTGGGCAGTTGCCCGCCCATCCGCGATAGATAGCCGGACATGGCCCCGACAGGGGGCGCAATCGACATCTCATTGTCATTCAAAATCACAAACACCCGCCGGCCTTCGGCGCCTGCGTTGTTCAGCGCCTCATAGGCCATGCCTGCACTGATCGACCCATCGCCAATGACCGCAATCGCGTCACCCGTTGGCATGCCCAAGTCACGCCCCACCGCAAAGCCCAAAGCCGCGGAAATAGAGGTGCTCGAATGGGCCGCTCCAAAGGGGTCAAACTCGGATTCGGCGCGTTTGGTAAAGCCCGACAACCCGTCCTTCTGGCGCAACGTGCGGATCCGGTCGCGGCGGCCAGTGAGGATCTTGTGCGGATAGCATTGATGCCCAACATCCCAGACCAGTTTGTCGCGGGGGGTGTCAAAGACCGCGTGAATGGCGACGCTTAGCTCAACCACGCCCAAAGATGACCCCAGATGGCCGCCCGTTTCAGAGACTGCAGACACAACCTCGGATCGAAGCTCGTCCGCGATCCGGGACAGATCAGCATCCGAGAAATGTTTCAAATCGGCAGGGCCTGCCACTTGATCCAACAGCGGGGTAACGGGACGGGTCATAAAGAAGCCTCACCTTCAGTTATAAAAGATGGCGCCGTATTTGGGACTGCTCTCAAATACGACGCCAGTTCCTGTAGCCAACAGGAAGGGAACCGGGGTGTTGAGGCCCCGTGCTCGGACTGCGATCAAACAATCCGAACCTGGCGAAAGACTGCGGGCGAGGTGGGAGAACCGAACGCCCGCAACCTTTATTCGTAAACCGGTGCGCCGGTGGTCGCCAACTCGGGCCAATCCCCGATCACATTGGTGCCTTGCAGCGGTTGCTGATACCCTTTGTGGCAAGTCGCACAGGCAGCCTTAGGGGCATCCTGATAAACCGGCCCCAACCGTTCAGCCGGGTACTCGGCCTCAAGCGGGATCAGATAGTCGTTGTTCAGTTCCTGCACCATCGAGATACCCAAGCTGGCCGTGCCCCATTGGGGGGTGACCTGCTCAGGATCATAAAAGGCGCGCGAGTTGTGGCAGAACACACAGTTCACACCCAATGAGTTGGCGAAGTAATTCATCAACGCATAGGTCCGTTCGGTGTCTTGGATGGTTGCCACATCCGGATCAGATGGATTGCCCTCAACACGGCTATCCAAGTCGTGAACCCCGATCCGGCCATAGTCGACCAAATAGGTTTCCAGCGCGTCAGAGGGCAAAGACGTCGCTTGGCTAATCGACGTGGCTCTGTTCTGATTTGCGGACCAACCCGCAACGCTTTCATTCACTGGTGATATCTTGAACCAGATATTGGACGGGACGTTCTGACCGCGGTGACAGGTGAAACAGGTCACCCCCACTTCGGCATTGGCATTGACGTGCCCATCCCATTCTTCGTTGATGGCTTGGGTCATCTGGATCATGCGGCGGGCGACGACCTTGGTATAAAGGTCATCATTGCCGTATTCTTCCAGATCAACGTCCCCATGACAGTAGGCACAGCCCTCATCAGGGGCGACCCAAGATGTCATCGCGTTCATCAACCGGTTGAAGTTGTCCTCAGTCAGATCACCCAACACCTGAACATTCTCATAGATGTCCTTGGCCAGATCCTCACCGCCTTCAGGCACGTAAGGCTCATCCTCGATGATCTCTTCAATGTCGGGGTCAGGAACCGCCAAAGCCAGATTGAACTCAGGGACAGACATGCCAGTGCCGCGCGGGCCGGTCTGCAAGCTGTCGGTCGCAAAGGGCTGCCCCCATGTAACCACCAAGGCTGCCGCAAAAACCGCGCCCCCCAGCCCGCCGACCAAAATCGCCGGACCAAAGATGTTTGTTGGATTGTTCTTGTTCCATTCATCGAACCACTTGGGAAACATCTTAGTTCTCCTTCCCGATGAAGGCTTCGTAAGAGCCATAGTCAGCGTAGCCGTAAGACCCGTCATACATCGGCGCAAAGTTGTGCTCTTGTGCCCAGATGAACCAGTTGTCGACCACAGTGCCGGTCAGCAAGATGCCAATGCCGCCGGTGATCGGGGTCAGAACCGCGAACCACCAGGCCCAGCGGTGAATGCCCTCCATCGTGGCATTGAACCCCATGGTCCAGCGCCAGAACAA
>CAZWSE010000146.1:0-6169 GCA_964636575.1 uncultured Sulfitobacter sp.
GCTGCGACACAGCGCCTTTGCCTTCCACATTGGCGGGGCGGCTTTCCATCCGGCCGACATGGACCTGTTGCAGTTGAAGTTCGGCCGTATCCTCGATCGTCAGGATACGTTCAGAGTTGTCGATGAAAGACGACAGCGCGTTCAGGGTGGTGGTTTTACCAGAACCGGTACCGCCCGACACGATCACGTTCAAACGGGTAGCAACAGCAGCCTGCAAATAGGCAGCCATTTCTTCGGTAAAGGCCCCAAACTGGACCAGATCATCGATCCCCAGCTTGTCCTTCTTAAACTTACGAATAGACACCAACGACCCGTCCACAGCGACAGGCGGAACCATCGCGTTGAAACGAGAACCATCTTTAAGACGGGCATCGACATAAGGGTTGGATTCGTCAACACGACGACCAACGGCAGATACGATCTTATCGATGATCCGCAACAAGTGGCGCTCATCTTTAAAGGTGATGTCCGTCAGTTCCAGCTTACCGGAGCGTTCCACAAAGATGCGCTGCGGGCCGTTGACCAGAATATCGTTGACGGTTTCGTCTTTCAAAAGCGTCTCAAGCGGGCCAAGGCCCGTGACTTCATCATAAAGCTCGCTGTTCAGGGTGGTGCGATCCTCGCGGTTCAGCACAATACCCTTTTCTTCAAGCACTTCGCTTGCGATAGCCGAAATCTCGGACCGCAGCTCGGTCTCAGTGGCAGTCTCAAGGGCGGCAAGGTTCAAGCTGTCAAGCAGGGCGCGGTGCAGCTCCAGCTTGATCTCTTGCATACGCTGCTTGCGCTTCAGCTCTTTGTCCGCCGGAGAGGCAGCAGCCGCAGCCATCGGCTTGCGCATGGATTGGGCAGGGGCAGGCTTGCTTGGGGCCGCAACAGGGGCTTCCACCGGAGCGGCAGCCGCCTTCATCTGGGTCACATTACCACCGTCTTTTGACGCGGCAGCAGCGTCTGACTTTTTGTACTTAGAAAACATAATCGTACCCCGTTGTTTGGCTTAGGCGGCTTTCGCTTTGCCTTTAGGTTTCTCTTCGGTGTCGCCAAGCGCATGGATGGAAGCCGCAAGCTTGGCGATCTCCTTACGCAGCGGGTTCTTGGCGGCAGATGTGGCCAGCGGCAGACCGTGGTCGGCGCCTTGGGTGACCTGCTTGCCACCATCGGGCAGTTGCAAATCAATCGAAACGCCCAGGCTTTCGGCCATACGCTTGACGCGGGCCTTGCCAGACAGATCGGTAAATTTTGGCGCGCGGTTCATGACATAACGCAGCTTCTCAACTGGCAGATCCTCTGAGGTCAAAGCCCGCTTGAAGCGCAGCGTGTTCTGGGCAGAGCGCATATCAAGCTCTGTCAGGCAGAAATAAACATGGGCCGCGTTCAGCACAGTTTCGGACCACTGAACCAGCGTGGACGGCATATCAACGATGACATAGTCAAAGTGACGACGGGCCAGACCAATGATGTGATCGACGTCTTCGGGTGTAATCATATCCAGCGGGATCATATCCGCCGGCGATGTCAGAACCTGCAAGGTGTCCTCAAAGGCAACCAAAGACTGGCCAAAGACTTCACCGTCAGCGTTAGATGTTTCGGACCACATCTCATAGACATGATCGCGGCGCGGCACATCAAGGAAGGTAGAGACCGACCCAAACTGGAAATCGAGATCCAGAATACAAACCTTAGGGGCGTCCTCTTTGGAAATGGTCGCCAGTTCCCAAGCAAGGTTGACCGCCAATGTGGTCGATCCAACGCCACCGGCAAGCCCGTGTACAACCAGCAAAGCACCGTCTTTTTGCTCATCAACATTCAAGGCAGAGGTCGGGGCAGCCTGAACAGGCGCCTCAACAGCAGGGGCAGGCTCAGGAGCCTTCAAGCGCTCAATCGCAGCGGCCAATTCGCCTTCGGGCAAGGGGTAGGGGACGAATTCATCGGCACCCTGACGCAGCAACTGGTGCAGGGATGCAGGGGTGACGTCTTCGGCGATCAGGATCACCTTGATGCCACGGTCTTTGGCTTGAACGATAATCTCGCCCATCAAAACCAGATTGTCTTCGTCGCTTTCATCCATGGCGAGAGCAATGAATTCCATTGCCTCAGCGTCGGGTTGTCCGAAAAAGGCCAATGCTTCGGCAAAGCCAAGGTCGCCCCAGGTTTCGCCAAGAACAGCTTCCATATCTTCGATCAGAAGATCAAAATTCTGTACATCCCGGCTGACCGTACACGCGACGATTGGGGTGGTCTCGGGTTGTGGCATTACACTGCTCATGTGCCTTACGTCCTTTATTCCTAAGGCGAGGCAGGGCAGGGCGGAAAGAGAGGGCGGAAATGCCCTATAAACCTAGCTGTCCCACGATCGCCCGCGATCGACCAAAGCCGAACGCAGTTGTTCCATTGCGGAATAAATGACAGGGAATGTAGGCAAGATTGGGGCTAAAAAGTTCCAATTGTTGGGTATCTTGGCACGATACCCAACAATTCAGTTTATTGTTCCGTCTGGAAATCGCGGCCAGTGATGCCGGTCAAACGGGTCTCGGATTGAGCACTCGTGATGTAATCACGGTATACGATCTGGGCGTATTTGCCGTCCAGAACGGTAGGATGACGGCCAACAAAGCCGCTGACCTCGGTCACAGTGCGACGGTTGCGCACTTCACGCTCTTGGGTCGCGATAACAGGGCGGGTCTCGCCGAAAGAGACAACAGCCTGAAGACGGCTGCGGCTGACACCCTTGCTGGTCAGGTAGCGCACAACAGCACGGGCACGGCGCAGGCCGAGACGTTTGTTGTATGCGTTGGACCCGACAGCATCGGTATGACCGTAAACCTTGAACCGAACCTCAGGGAACTGATTGATAAAGTTCGCCTGTTGATCAAGCGCCAGGAGGGCGGTGTTGTCCAAAGTCGCAGAGTTGAACGCAAAATTCACCATAGAAGGGACTTCTTTGGCAAACCGCTCGCCCAAGGCCACCGCAAAGCTGCGTTGACCGGTCTGGACGAGCATATTGTTCATCGAGGCGTTCCCGAATGACCCGTTGTCTACAATCGATCCCGCCTCACGGTGAAATGCAGAGTAAACCTTGTCTTCGGAAGTCTTCTGGCACCCGGCAAGGGCAACGGCCCCTGCCAGAATGCTTACTGTGCTGATTTTTTTGATGTTTTTCTGAGACATAGTCTTAATCCATCACATAGCCGTAGGAACCGGAAAAGTCCTGCTTGGCCACTTCACCAGCGGCACCCTCTTCTGGAACGCGGGTGCCAGCGGCAGTGCGACCATAAAGGAACAGATCTCTCTCGGTGGGTGGTTTCACCCGATCCGTAGGCAGGGCCAAGGCCTCACCACGGGTTGGAACAACCAGATGGGCTGTCACGATAATCACCAGCTCGGTTTGGCTGCGCTGATAGGCGGCACTGCGGAACAGGGACCCCAATACAGGCACATCGCCGATCCAAGGCAATTGACGGCTGCTGTCGGTGAATTCGTCTTGCAACAAACCGGCAACGGCAAAGCTTTCACCATCACGCAACTCAACCGTGGTCGATGTTTCGCGACGCGAGAAGGCGGTGATGTCAAATCCGTCAACCTGAACCCCGTTGTTGGGGTCAATGGCCGAAACAGCGGCCGTCAGATCAAGGTTGATGACGTCTTGGTCAACAACGGTTGGAATAAAGTTCAATTCGATACCGAAAGGTTTGAATTCAACCGTAATCGCACCGTCTTCCTGCGCGACAGGGACGGGGTATTCGCCACCTGCAAGGAATTTGGCTTCCTGGCCCGACAAAGCAGTCAGGTTTGGCTCTGCCAAGGTCCGAACAACGCCTTTTTGCTCCAATGCTTCCAGCAAAATGCCGATTTGAAGCGATCCGGCGTTGAAACCGAACAGGAACGCGCCTGCGTTTTCGTTGATGGACGGGGTGCTGCCCGCCAAAGCGTTCGCAACCGCGCCAGATGAAGTTGTGGTGCCGTTACCGCCTGAAACGCCCAGATCACCGCCCAATGTGCTGCCGCCAAGCGACAGGGAAGAGCTAAGGGATTTGGATACGTTGCGCTGCATCTCTGCAAAACGGACCTTTAGCATAACCTGCTGCACGCCACCGACGCCCATCAGGTTCGATACACGCTCAGGCGCGTAGCGTTCTGCCAAATCAAGGGCGCGTTGAAGACGAGCGGCGCTTGAGACCATGCCAGACAGCACAATTCCGTCGTTTGCGGTGCGGACTTCAATCTTTTCACCGGGAAGGATCTGACGCAGACGCTGTTTGAACTCGCTCACATCGGCGGCCACACGGACATCGACGTTAGTGATCAAACGACCGCTGGCATCCAGCAGTGTCAAAGTTGTCAGACCCGGCGATTTTCCGAGCACATATATAGTGCGATCAGAAAGCGACGAGATGTCAGCAATGCCGGGATTGGCAATGCTCAGTTCTGAAAAGGGGACATCGCTTTCAACGACGACGGCCCGGTTCATCGGCACATTCAGTGTCGATGCTGTTCCTTTATTTACAACACGCAGGTTTTCGGCCTGCGCAGTTGTCGCGGCTGTAAACGCCAATGGCGTCACAGCAACGGTTAGCCCCAATAGGGCTGCCTTCATGAATCTATCGATTTTCATGTGACCTGCCTCTCCGATCACGCTGCATTGTACGGGTCTATTGCCCGCATTATGGGCCACCATGCGTCAGGAGAAGTTTTTAAGCAATAATCAAAGGCTTCGCGGGTGGTCTGCCTGTGGATAAATCGCAACAGTCGGGACGGAAACGCGAAAAGGCGCCCACATGGTGGGGCGCCTTTCCCTATTCGTTTTGTCAGGCTTACGCTGGGCAGTCGATCACGATGTCTGTTTTGACACGCTCGCCACCGCGACGCTCTGTTGCGTAGCAAACTTCTTTTTCAGCCGCTTGCTGAACAGGGGCAGCCGTTTGGATCCCCAGCAAAGCGCGCTGATCGATCTCGATGTTCTCGGCAATGGTGTCGTCTTCGGCACCAACCAGTGACAATGACAGACGACCAGTGCTTTGCGCTTGGGTCAACATTCCGACCTGACCGGGCTTCACAGCCACGGTGACGGTTTGGGCAATCGCGCCGTTCTCAACATCGCCGCCGGTAGATTGGTCGATCGCAATCAGGGATACGCCGGCTTCGATCAGTTTGGTGAATTCACCGCGACCCTGACCAAGCTGTTCGTCCACGCGACCGGTCCAATAGACGTCAACTCGGTCACCTGGGCGCAAGAAGCCGGATACACCGGAAGACACATCAACCTTAATTGCAAAGGCGCGCATGCCGCGAGCCAAACGAGAGGTCAGACCAGCATCTTCGCCTGGGGCAGTCACTTTGACTGCCAGCAAGGCTTCGTCTTTTTCCATAGTGCGCAAAACAACACGAGGTTCTTTGTTGTCTTCTGGGAAAAGCACCGCTTCTTCCATAAAGGCACCCTCAGGAATGGCATTTTCCGGCCAGCTGATAAGACGCACATCCTCGGGCATCAAATCCTCGCCATACTTCAAAGCACGGTTGGCAACATAGACATCAACAGTCGGCACAACGGCGCGCAGCTGAGCATTCTTGTGCGCAAGCTCGTTTTGATATGCTGAAATATAGTCCTTGGCCATGTAAACGGCCCCACCTGCAAGCGCTATGCCAACCAATAGGACAAGCCCGAAAACTGAACGCATGTTCTTAACCTCTCAAATTTTTACAGCCCTGTTTTCTAAATCGGCTGTCTACTCAAAGGCCCTTGTGGGCTAGGAATATGTCAAAACCATGGACGAAGGATGAATTCACCACGGCAGGACAGGGGAAGGGGGCGCAACAGCGGATCTACAAAGAGAAAGCGGTCAAAAAGCCCATCCGGTCAGGAAGCCTGCGACCGCATCCGACAGCGCGGAAGTGCTGTTTTGCATGACGGTCAAAATCAGGACCACAAGACCGACAATCGCGGCGCAAATAACGATCCAGTCGACAGTCACAGTCCCGGACGGATCGCGCCTGAATCTCTTCAGAAATCTCTTCATTTTCGAACCCCAGCTCAAAAAAATGGCCGCGCCCTTGGTGTAGGACACGGCCACTACTTGGTAACGAAACCAAAGACTTAGTTAGGGTCGCGGCCGTCCAGGAAGACGCCAGTGTTGGCTGTCAGGCCAGTCGCGCCAGTCTCGATGGACGAGTAAGC
>CAZWSE010000147.1:0-6166 GCA_964636575.1 uncultured Sulfitobacter sp.
CGGTGCACATAGCTGTCCGGCACATTCGGCAGATCATAGTTATAGACATGGCGCACATCGGGAATATCCAACCCACGGGCAGCAACATCCGTTGCCACCAGCACACGGATTTCGCCTGACTTGAAAGCCTTCAAAGCGCGATCACGCTGCCCCTGAGACTTGTTGCCATGGATAGATCCAGCGGCAAATCCCTTGGCCACCAGCTGTTTCATCAGCTTTTCACAGCCATGCTTGGTGCGGCCAAAGACCAGCGCCAGATCATCGCGATGCTTGTCCAGCATCTCAATCAGCAATCCGGCTTTGGCGGCCTTTGCAATGAAGTGCACCTCTTGGGTGACTTTGTCGGCAGCCTTACCGGGAGGCGACACTTCAACCCGCTGCGGGTTCTTCAGATAGGACTGGGCCAATTCGTTCATCTGCTTTGGCATGGTGGCCGAAAACATCATCGATTGACGCTCTTTGGGCAGCACAGACGCAATCCGGCGCAGGGCATGGATAAAGCCAAGATCAAGCATCTGATCGGCCTCATCCAGCACCAAAAAGCTGGACTTGTCCAAATTCACAGCGCGGCGATCGAGCAGATCAATCAAACGGCCAGGTGTTGCGACAAGCAAATCAACACCACGGTCCAAGCGGCGCATCTGGTTGTTGATGGATTGACCACCCACCACCATAAACACCTTGATCGGTGTGTTTTCAGTCATCTGACGCAGGTTGTCAGCAATCTGGCCGGCCAGCTCACGAGTCGGGGCCAGCACAAGACCGTGCACCGATTTGGGGGCAGGCTTTTCGCCACGCTCCAGCATCATGGTGACCAATGGCAGGCCAAATGCAGCGGTTTTGCCGGTGCCGGTTTGGGCAAGGCCCATCACATCCCGGCCTTGCAAGGCATGCGGGATGGCATGGCTTTGGATCGGGGTCGGTTCACTGATATTCATCTCTTTGAGACGGTTGATCAGCACTTTGGGCAAGCCCATCATTTCAAATTCGTTCAAAATACTTCCTTTTCGGCCGCGACAGCGACCACGACCCTCAGGGGCCGTCTTGCGGGTGCGCCAAAACCTCAAACCCATCGGCCACATGCCAACAGGTCGGTCCAGCGCTTGGCCCCACGCGTGATTTTGGGAACGGTGCAAAAGGGTGTGGTCAGAGTCTCAGGCCCCAAGCGGACCGCGATCTTGAAAAATCGCATATCTCTGCGCCTGCTCACGCGGCAGACCCTCTTGCTACAAGGGCACATGGGGCACAGCTGGGGATAAGTCAACAGTGCATGCCCCAGAAAGGGAGTGGAAACCAATGCAACGCTCGGGTAGGTTTGCACCAGCACAAGACCAAAAAGGCCCGCCATGACAAATGCGACAATCCTCGACCGCAGCGCTGCAATGGGGCTGCGCATGACCGGCCAACGCAAAGTGATCGCGAAAGTGCTCGAAGACAGCGACGATCACCCGGATGTGGAAGAGCTCTACGCGCGGGCCAGTGCGGTCGACAGCGGCATCTCCATCGCAACGGTCTACCGCACCGTCAAACTGTTTGAAGAAGCAGGCATTCTGGAAAAACTGGAATTCGGAGACGGGCGTGCACGCTACGAAGACGCAGAGCGTGACCACCATGACCACCTGATCGACATCAATTCAGGCAAAGTGATCGAATTTGTCGACCCGGACATCGAAGAGCTGCAAGAACGGATCGCAGCCAAACTTGGCTACGAATTGCGCGGGCACCGTCTCGAACTCTACGGCGTGCCCAAAAAAGACTAACGACCACCCCTTTACCCTTTGCAAAATACTCCCGCCGGAGGCGCCCCGCGGATCCCGAAGGGATGCGCAAAACCTGTGATCTGTCCCAACGGGACAGACGCTTCTTACCGACGGCCCAACATCAACGGCACGAGAACGGTCAGAACCAACAGCCGAACCACATGACAGGCCGCGATCAAACCTGGCGGGGCACCAATAACGATCCCGATAGCAATCATCGTCTCAAACCCGCCCGGGGCAAATCCGACCAATAGTTCGGGAACAGACAGGCCAACGAAATAGGCCGCAAGCATAGCAGCAATCGCAGACAACCCGACAGAGATCACCATAATGGCACAGCCCGCACCCAAGGCAGACCGAAAGATCGGCCAAGACACCCCAACAAAGCGGGTGCCAATCAGGATGCCCATTACAGCGAAAGCCGCCAACATCAGCCATTCCGGCAAGACACCGGGGGTCGTCTCCGTCACATGACCAACAACAGACACGGCCATAGCGCCCAATACAATCGGGGCAGGCACGCGCAACCGCTTGAACACATAAGCCGTCAAGACGGCGGCCAAAGCCAAACAAAAGATATGAAAGCCCGAAAGCAGATCACCGGCCGGAACAATGCTGCCCAACATCTCAACACCAAAAGCCAAAGCGATAAAAGGCACGATGACAGTCAGCGACAGCAACCGCACAGACTGAACCACAGCAATGCGCGCAACATCATGCCCGGCCTCAGTGGCAATCGCGATGACAAAACTTAAGTGACCCGGGGCAGCAGCCAAGACAGCGGCACGGCGATCAAACCCGAACCAGCGGATCAAGGCCCATCGACCCGCGACCATAATCGCGACCATCAAAATGGCGATGACAACAAAGACGACCGGCCATGTGGCCATGGCATCGGTGGCCGTTGGGTCAAAGCCAGCCCCAATGCCAAGTCCCAAAACCAGAAAACACAGATCGCGCAAGCGTGGTACAATCTCAGGGCGGGCACCGGCCAACCCTAAGGCCGTAGTGATCAAAGCAGGCCCGATCAAAACAGCCACAGGCACCTGCAACCACATCGCAACAGCCGCCCCGATCGCACCAGCGGTAAGCGTCCAAAGGGTCACAAAGGCTTGGTGCGGCAACATATTCATGGTCCCAAACCGCTAACACTCTGCAAGGGCACTGGCCAGAGCAACCACCCCTTGCCTTGCCGCACATAAGGCTTCATGGACAGCGCAACCACAACCAAAGGGCATTCAATGGACAATTTGCGCGGCGCGATCTTGATGACATCCGCAATGCTCGGCTTCGCGATTGAGGACATGTTCATCAAACTGATGTCAGGTGCGCTCCCGATCAGCCAGATCCTGATGGTTTTGGGCCTCGGCGGTTCAATTCTTTTCGCGATCAACATGCGCCTGCGGGGCGAGCCGCTTGTGTCGAAAGGGCTTTTAACACGCACCGTTCTGCTGCGAAACTTCGGTGAAGTCTTGGGAACACTTGGCTTCGTTTCAGCGATCGTGCTCACACCTATTTCATCGGCATCCGCCATTTTGCAAGCCACCCCCTTGGTGGTGACACTCGGCGCGGCGCTGTTCTTGAATGAACCCGTAGGTTGGCGACGGTGGACGGCAATCTTGGTTGGGTTCTTCGGGGTACTATTAATTATCAGACCCGGTACAGGTGACTTCAGTCTTTTGTCACTGCTGGCCGTGCAAGGGGTCATCGGGCTCGCCATCCGCGATCTGGCGACACGGCGGATCCCCAAAGAAACGTCATCTATGCAACTCAGCTTGCTGGCCTTTGCGCTGCTTTTCCCGACCGGATTTATACTGATGCTGGTCACAGGCCAAACCATGGTCATGCCCACACCCTACATTTGGAGCCTGATTGCAGCGGCGCTCATCATCGGAGTTTTTGCCTATTACGGGATCGTCGCCGCAATGCGCATCGGAGAGGTCAGCTTTGTAACACCCTTCCGCTATTCAAGACTGATCTTCGCGATGATCGTTGGCGTGTTCGTGTTCAATGAAACGCCTGACCGCTTAATGTTGATCGGATCCGCGATCATTGTGGGCTCAGGCATCTATACAGTGTGGCGAGAGCGCAAACATAAAGCGCAGGGGTTTTCGTAACGCCACCAAAGGGCTAGAAGGCCCCAAACTTCTTCTCAAGCAAGGACTTGCCCTCATGAGCACGATCATCGACATCCACGCCCGCGAAATTCTAGACAGCCGCGGAAACCCGACCGTAGAAGTCGATGTCATCCTCGAAGACGGCACGATGGGGCGTGCCGCTGTGCCTTCGGGTGCCTCAACTGGCGCCTATGAAGCCGTAGAAAAGCGCGATGGTGACAAGAACCGCTACAAAGGCAAAGGCGTTTTGGGTGCGGTTGCGGCAGTGAACGGTGAGATCGCAGAAACCCTGCTCGGATTTGATGCCACCGATCAGCAAGACATCGATGCCACGATGATCGAACTTGACGGAACCGACAACAAATCCCGCCTTGGGGCGAATGCGATTTTGGGCGTCTCTCTGGCCGTTGCCAAAGCCGCAGCTGATTTCACAACGCAGCCGCTGTTTCGCTATGTAGGCGGCACCTCAGCACGGGTTTTGCCTGTGCCCATGATGAACATCATCAATGGGGGCGAGCACGCTGACAATCCCATCGACATCCAAGAATTTATGATCATGCCTGTCTCTGCGGATAACATCCGCGATGCGGTGCGTATGGGGGCCGAAGTCTTCCACACCCTCAAAGGAGAGCTAACCGCCGCGGGTCTCTCCACAGGTATCGGCGACGAAGGCGGGTTCGCGCCCAACATCAGCTCCACCCGTGATGCGCTTGATTTCATTTTGAAATCCATCAACAAAGCCGGGTACACCGCAGGCAAGGACATTCATCTTGCCCTCGATTGCGCTGCGACTGAGTATTTCAAAAAGGGTAAATATGAGATGGCAGGCGAGGGTAAGTCTTTGTCATCTGACGCCAATGTGGCCTATCTTGCAGCCCTTTGTGCGGACTATCCGATTATCTCCGTTGAAGATGGCATGGCCGAAGATGATTGGGACGGCTGGAAAACCCTGACCGAGGAAATCGGCAACAAGGTGCAACTGGTCGGCGATGATCTGTTTGTGACCAACCCTGCCCGCCTTGCTGACGGGATCGAACGCGGCTGCGCCAACTCGATGCTGGTAAAGGTCAACCAGATCGGCACCCTGTCAGAGACCATGAAAGCCGTCGATATGGCCCACCGCGCACGCTATACCAACGTGATGAGCCACCGCTCCGGCGAGACAGAGGATGCCACAATTGCAGATCTGGCTGTTGCCACGAATTGCGGTCAGATCAAAACAGGCTCGCTCGCGCGGTCCGACCGGTTGGCCAAGTACAACCAATTGATCCGCATCGAAGAACAGCTTGGCGAAGCGGCCGAATACGCAGGCGCATCCATCCTGAAAGCATGACGCCAGCCGAGATCATCACGCGTCTGTCGCTGACCCCGCACCCCGAAGGCGGGCACTATCGACAGACGTGGGTTGCCTCAAACGAAGGCCGCGCCACGGGCACCTGCATCTACTTTTTGCTGCAAAAAGGCGAACGCAGCCTGTGGCACCGCGTCGATGCCACCGAGATTTGGCTGTACCACGCCGGCGCCCCATTGATCTTGTCGATGGCCGAAACAGAGGCCGGACCGGCACAAGACCATCTGCTGACCCCTGATCTGACCGCAGGCCAGCCACAATTGATCGTGCCAGAACACCATTGGCAAGCCGCGCAAAGCACGGGCGACTACACACTGGTCAGTTGCACCGTCAGCCCCGGATTCCAGTTTGAAGGTTTTGATCTGCGCGGTACAGATTTTGACATCCCCCGCGACGCGTCTTGACCATCGTGCTTCCTATGCGCAGGGATAGGGCATGGATCACACGACCGTACTTGCGGGCCTGACGCCCGAGCGAAAAGCCTTTCTGACCCAGCGCTCCAACAGCGACGGCTTGCGTCACTTGTGCGGCTATCTGGCTGCGATGGCGATCTGTACCGCATACATCGCATTCCAAGCCCCGTTCTGGGGGTTTGCGCTGCTGCCCCAAGGCATTCTGATCAGCTTTTTGTTCACCCTCAGCCATGAATGCACGCACTACACGCCATTCCGCTCAAAGAGGCTGAATGACCTAACAGGTCACGCCATTGGCGCGCTGCTTGCAATGCCCTTCACGTGGTTCCGGTACTTTCATCTGGCCCATCATAAATACACCAATGATCCCGACAATGACCCTGAGTTAGAGGGCGGCGGGCGGCCCGAAACATGGGTGCAGTACGTTGTTCATCTGTCAGGGTTCGGATTTTGGAAAGGCGGGCTGACAACCATTTGGCGCAACGCCTTTTACCCTATCACCGCGTCTTATCTCCCACCGCGGCA
>CAZWSE010000148.1:0-2536 GCA_964636575.1 uncultured Sulfitobacter sp.
GCGGACAAAACCGACCTTCGTTTTTCAGCCCTCGCTGACGCAGCATCTGTTCGCGGGCGCAGCACGTTCTCTGCGGCGTCGCAGCCAAGGTCGTCAAAGCGGCTTGCTGACATCAAATCCAAACTTCACTTTCGCTGCGTGATGCATGAACTCGACGGTTGTGGACTGTGCTGCCGTTGCGCTTTCCACTGTTTGCTGATGCCGCATGCCCTTGAAAGTACGGCACACGCGTCGCTTCGATCTAAACGATATCGCTCGAACGGTCATTTACGTCCAGTCTGACGCGTAAACTCAAACCATCCTTTCGCCAAAGTCATGTCGCAAACCCAAGAAGCGGGCGCTTCGAACGTCTATGCATATTCTATAGGCCGCCGATCCTTTGCCCCTATGAGACTAACATTACATGCGGTATGCCTTTGCCCTGATGCCCAATTTGGCCATACGATCGTAGAGCGTATTGCGTGGCAATTCGAGGGCTTCAGCGGCTTTGGCGACGTTTCCATCCATCTTGATCAAGGCTTGCTCGATGATCTTTTTCTCGTGGAATTCGAGCTTGTTCGTCAGTGACCCGTCCACCTCCTCGACGGTTTTGGCATCCAGTTCCTCACGGATCAAACGGTTTTCCAGAACCAGTTCGCGTTGCTTTAACGCGCGGATAAGGGTGTCGACCAAACGCGCCGGATCGCAGGGTTTTTCAAGGTAGTCGTAAGCGCCTTCTTTTATGGCGCGCATTGCCGTTGGCACATCCGAGTGCCCAGTCAGCAAGATGACGGGGAGTTCCGCATCTCGAGACTGCACAAAGTCTAAAACGTCAAAACCGCTGAAATCCGGCATCTTGATATCTGACAGGATCACACCGCGAAAGTTAGACCGGATGGTCCTGCGCGCTTGGGTAAAACCATTGGTCGCGATTGGCTCCAGATACTCAAGCTCAAGAGTTTGCACGATTGACGCGCGCAGCACCGGGTCATCCTCGATAACGAGCACTTTATTGATCATCTTTAAGTTCCTCACATGGGAATTCGACCAAAAATTCCGCACCTTGGTCTAAGTTTCGACAGCGCAGGTCCCCGCAGAATTGCTGTACGATCCCAAACGACAGGGACATCCCCAGCCCCAATCCCTGCGAAGCGCCCAAGTTCTTGGTCGTATAGAACGGTTCAAAGACGCGTGTCGGGTCTGAGATGCCGGTTCCGGTGTCTTGGAAACGCAGAACTGCCTTGTTGCCCACTTGCTCAAGCTGAACCGACAAGGTCTTGACCTCAGACGTTTCCATTGCGTCAATCGCGTTGGTGATCAGGTTGAGAATGACCTGTTCCAGACGTACCTGTCCCGCTTTAATCTCGAGACGCTCAGCGGGCAGATCGACCTTGGTCGTCACTTGCGCCGTCTCTAACTCCTCTGCCGCAAGGACCAACGCGCCTTCAACGGCCTCGCGAATACTGATCAGTTCGGTTGCTGCGACCTCTTGGCGCGCAAATGCCCGAAGGTTTCCAATGATCCGGGTGATGCGGCGCACTTGGTTTGAAATCTCAGAAAGGTTTGTATCGACAGGTTCATACCGTTTTCTGGCCAGCAGCTTCCGGCCATTTTCGGAAAAGTTCAGGATTGCCCCCAGCGGTTGGTTCAGTTCATGACTGATACCCGCCGACAGCCTGCCCATCGCCGCGAGTTGGGAGGTTTTGACCAATTCATCCTGCGCGGCCTTCAGCTCGTTTGAGCGCTCCTCGACCCGCGCCTCAAGCGTTGCGGACTGGCGTGCTTCAAGTGCCAGACGCCTACGCTGCTGAACCGCGACAGCACCAATAAGGCCAAGCGCTATTGCGGAGGCCAATGCGAGAAAGAACCGCAGTTGCGCTGTTTCACGGGCATTTCGGACACTGGGATAAATCTCGCCACGCAGGTTCAACGGGGTAATGAAGTCTTGTAAGCGGATCACTTGTTCGTTTGCGATCTGCGTACTGCCCAAACGCCAAATGTGAATGGGGTGACGTGTTGACATCAGTGTGAGGGGAAACGTCGCTTCCTCAGGATCATCGCCCATGCTTAGCCCCAACAGCTCTGGTCGGTTTGCAACAAATGACAGGTTTTCTTGATCAAAAAAGACCACCGGCTCTGGTGTCACAGGCCATTCAAACTCAAGCGCGGCCATATCCGCCGATACAACTGCAACTCCCAGAACATCTGACCCGGCACCTAAAACGCCGCGGCTGAACCGCGTAAGTCGGATACCATCTTCGACCGCGAATTCTGACCCAAGCCGCCCATTCATTGCCGCTCTAACAAGCGAGCGCGAAACAGTTCTGCCTTCGCGGGCGACGCTAGACGAGGCGATGATACGCCCTCCCGGCTCAACCAGATCGATATGCCATGCGCCGTAGATCAGTCTGAAGTCAGCCAGTTCGTCCCTGACCGCGTCAGTGACTTCGTTGTGCAAGACCTCGGCCATAATCGGTTCATGCGCGACGAAGTTTGCCAATGCGCGAAACTCATCCAATTGCAATCGCAGCCTGCTTGCTGCTTCGGTCAGGCGGAC
>CAZWSE010000148.1:2636-4496 GCA_964636575.1 uncultured Sulfitobacter sp.
GCTGGAGGAGTGTCGGACAACTGGGAGAGAGATATGAAAAAGTTCTTGAAAGCGGCGTGCATCGCAGCCGTTGCATCCGTTCCATCCATCGCGGCCGCGGCTTGTGATGACGGTGAAATCGTCGTTAAGTTCAGCCACGTCACCAACACTGACAAGCACCCAAAAGGGATTGCCGCGTCACTGCTGGAAGCACGGGTCAACGATGAGATGAACGGCAAGATGTGCCTGGAGGTCTTCCCGAACTCCACGCTTTACAACGACAACAAAGTTCTTGAAGCCATGCTTCAGGGCGACGTCCAGCTTGCAGCGCCTTCGCTGTCCAAGTTCGAAAAATTCACTAAGCAATTCCGCATCTTCGATTTGCCGTTCATGTTCAACGACATCAACGCAGTTGAAGCGTTTCAGGCGTCTGAAGCGGGCCAGGGTATGCTCGACAGCATGCAAAAGCGTGGCCTTCAGGGTCTGGCCTACTGGCACAACGGAATGAAGCAGATGTCGGCTAACGTGCCTTTGGTCGCGCCGACAGATGCAAACGGTCTGAAGTTCCGGGTTCAATCATCGGATGTTCTGGTTGCGCAAATGGAAGCCATCGGTGGCTCACCACAGAAAATGGCGTTCTCCGAAGTTTATGGTGCTTTGCAGCAGGGTGTTGTTGATGGTCAGGAAAACACTTGGTCCAACATCTTTGGCAAGAAGTTTTTTGAAGTTCAGGACGGCGTGACACAAACAGATCACGGCATCATCGACTATCTGCTGGTAACGAATATTGACTGGCTGAATGGTCTTCCAGACGATGTGCGAGAACAGTTTTTGACCATCGTGTCCGAAGTCACAACCACACGTAACGCGGAATCCACTTCAGTGAACAACGAAGCCAAAGAGGCAATCATCTCTGCCGGTGGCGTCGTGCGTGAATTGTCCGCTGAACAGCGTCAGGCTTGGGTCGATACCATGAAGCCAGTCTGGGAAAAGTTTGCAGACGATGTGGGTCAGGAAAACATCGATGCCGCCCAAAAAATCAATGCAATGACGAATTAAAGCCCGTGCTTTAGGATCATTGGATTTCTCGGGTGCCGAACCTCCCTTCGGCACCCGCTCTAATATATCGGAGTATCGGCATGGCCCTATCAAAAGGCCCAACGTCGCGTCTTGATCAGATCGAGGAAACCGGCATTGCCGTGATCCTTGGGGTCATGACCTTACTGACATTTGCCAACGTCGTTGCGCGCTACGGATTCAATTCCAACATTTTCTACGCGCTGGAACTGACGGTTTTCCTGTTTGCATGGCTGGTCTTGCTGGGTGCAAGCTACGCAGTCAAAAAGACATTGCATCTTGGTGTTGACGCGATCATCAACCTGGTCTCGCCCAAAACAAAACGCGTCACGGCTTTGTTCGTTGTTGCGGTATGTCTGTGCTATGCGTTGCTCCTTTTGAAAGGGTCTTGGGACTATTGGGCGCCTTACGCGAACCTTCAGCCAACATCGGGCCGCTGGTTCCCCACGGGGTTCACGGACAACGTGCGCGGGCAGGGTTGGTATGAGACCCAAGACATTCCGGTGCCGTTTTTTCTGAACTGGTTGGAGGATTTATTTAACGACGGCGATGCTTATGAAAAGCTGCCCAAAGTTGTGCCCTATATTGTTCTCCCGCTGTCTGCGGCCCTTCTGGTCTGGCGCTTTATCCAAGCCGGTCTGCGCGTTTGGCGCGAAGAACAAGACATGTTGATCGTCAGCCACGAGGCCGAAGACGACGTCGCCGAAGCTGCGGCGAAACTAAAGGACTGACCTCATGGAAATCGCATTCCTTTTTGGACTGGTTATCGTTTTGATGCTGGTCGGCGTACCAATCGCCATCTCG
>CAZWSE010000148.1:4596-5930 GCA_964636575.1 uncultured Sulfitobacter sp.
ACCGTTGTGGCCATCGGAACAATCGTGATCTCCGCCATGCGTCAGGTTGGCTATACCAAAGAGTTCGCGGCAGGGGTGATTGCCAATGCAGGCACCCTAGGCATCTTGATCCCGCCCTCTATTGTGATGGTGGTCTATGCTGCTGCGGTAGAAGTTTCGGTAGGCCGAATGTTCTTGGCCGGTGTCATCCCCGGTCTGTTGGCCGGTACCATGTTGATGATCGGCATCTATGTGATGGCGCGGATCAAGGACATGCCATCAGGTGAATTTGCGGGCTTTGGCGAAATCTGGGCCAGCTTCAAGGACGCTGTATGGGGTCTGATGTTGATTGTGATCATCATGGTCGGGATCTACGGCGTGCCCGGCGTGACAGGTGCCATTTTCACCCCAACCGAGGCCGCCGCTGTGGCATCCGTCTATGCCTTTCTTGTCGCCAGTTTCGTCTACCGTGACATGGGCCCGCTCAAAGATGGTGGCTCGGTCTTGACCAAACCACATGCCTTGATCACAGCGTTTTGGCACAAGGACACCATGCGAACACTCACCGATGCGGGCAAGTTGATCATAACCCTGATGTTCGTCATCGCCAACGCATTGCTCCTGAAGCATGTGATCACGGACGAACAGATTCCGCAGAAGATCACAGAAGTGATGTTGTCTTACGGCTTTGGGCCGGTGATGTTCCTTGTGATCGTGAACGTAATCCTGCTGATCGGTGGTCAGTTTATGGAGCCATCAGGCCTATTGGTCATCGTCGCGCCACTGGTGTTCCCGATTGCCATGGAACTGGGCATCGACCCGATTCATTTGGGCATCATTATGGTGGTGAACATGGAAATCGGGATGATCACGCCGCCGGTTGGTTTGAACCTCTTTGTCACCGCTGGCGTTGCCAACATGTCGATGATGGGCGTCGTGCGCGCTGCTTTGCCTTTCCTTGCAATCATGTTCGTTTTCTTGATCTTGATCACTTACGTGCCATGGATTTCGACGGTGCTGCCGAACGCCGTTATGGGACCAGAGGTCATAATAAAGTAACGTCTGAAAGGGACTGGTGCGAGTTTAAAGCGCCAATGTATCGGTCAAGATTGGGAGCGCGACCCCGTCGCGTTTTCAACTTCACTTTAGGTGAATGATACGACTGGCGTAGCCCGAACGAAGCTGGCGGATCCCACTCATCCCTACAACTCTGGTGAGATCACTCACAACGCTGTGCATAATCCAGGTGCCAAGAACAGCCTCACTTACACGCAATCTGCATTCTGTACATTTTGATCCTTGAGATCAGTATTCCTACAATGGTCTGTACGAACGACTGGTGTTCTCAGCTGCGG
>CAZWSE010000149.1:0-5928 GCA_964636575.1 uncultured Sulfitobacter sp.
GTTCTCCTCCGGCCTCTGGCCCTTCGGTACACTCGGCTGGCCCGACGATGACGAGGCACTCAAATACTTCCCCGGCGACGTGCTGATCACAGGCCAGGACATCCTGTTCTTCTGGGTCGCGCGGATGATGATGATGTCTCAGGCGGTCCTGAAAGAAGACCCGTTCCACACGGTCTACCTGCACCAGCTCGTCCGCGACGCCAAGGGCGAGAAGATGTCGAAAACGCGGGGCAACGTGATCGACCCGCTCGACATGATCGACCAATACGGCGCCGACGCGCTGCGCTTTTCCAACGCACAGATGGCGGCCTTGGGTGGGGTGCTGAAAATCAGCGAAGACCGGATCAAAGGGTATCGCAACTTCGGCACCAAGATCTGGAACGCTTTCAGCTTTGCACAGCACTATGAGGTGCCCTTCACGGGCGAAACAACGCCGCCCAAGCCTCTGAACACGCTCAACAAATGGATCATAGGCGAAACCGCCAAGGTCCGTGAAGAGGTCGACGCAGCCCTCACCGCTTACCGCTTCAATGATGCAGCCAATGCGCTGTACGCCTTCACATGGGGCAAGGTCTGCGACTGGTATGTGGAATTCTCAAAGCCGATCCTGCAAGGGGATGACCCAGCCGCCAGGGCCGAAACACAAGCCACCATCGCATGGGTCTTCGATCAAGTTCTGATCCTGCTGCACCCGATCATGCCTTTCATCACGGAAGAGCTGTGGCAAACCATGGGGGCAGACCGCGCCAAAATGCTCTGCCATGCGGATTGGCCGACCTACACAGCCGCTAATCTGGTGGACGCACAAGCCGACCGTGAAATGAACTGGACGATCAACCTGATCGAATCCGTCCGCTCCGCCCGTGCGCAGATGCACGTACCTGCAGGGCTCAAAGTCCCGATGATCCTATCTGATCTCGATGAGGCAGGCCGTGCCGCTTGGGCCGCAAACGAAGGGCTGATCAAACGGCTCGCCCGCATTGACAGCCTGACCGAGGGTGCCTTCCCCAAAGGCACGATCACAATCCCTGTTGAGGGTGGCACTTTTGGTCTACCGCTGGAAGGCGTGATCGACATCTCTGAAGAAATCGCACGGCTTCAAAAATCCATCGACAAGCTGGCAAAGGAGATCGGTGGACTAAAAGGTCGGGTCAACAACCCAAAATTCGCGGCCTCTGCCCCGCCAGAAGTCGTCGAAGAAGCGCGCCAGAACCTCGCCTTGCGGACAGAAGAAGACAGCAAACTTAAAGAAGCCCTCGCCCGTCTAGAAGAAATCGGCTGATCTTCTTTGTTCCAAATAAATCCCCGCCGGAGGCTATCACGGCGGGGATCAAAACCGTTTACTTGAATACAGCAGGACGCCCCTGCATCTGGGCGGCAATCACTTCCATCTGATCCGCGCCGCCGACCAACGATGCCTGCGCACGGGATTCCTCAACCAGTACCTCATCGGCGACATTGGCATAGGCATAGGACACCAAAGCCTTGGCAGCTCGAACAGCGCTCGGGCTTTTGCCTGCAATCTCACCCGCCAGCTCCTTGGCCGCAGCCACCGGATCATCGGCCAATTCAGTAACCAACCCCCACTTCAAAGCCTGATCGGCAGCAATAGGCGTCGCCGTATACGTCATCCGCTTGATTACGTCTTCACGGGCCAGACGGGGCAGCAACACCATGCCACCCATATCGGGGATCAATCCCCATTTCATTTCCATGATCGAAAGCTTAGCCGAGGGCGCGCAAAATCGGATATCCGCACCCATTGCCAACTGAAAGCCCGCGCCAAAAACGGTGCCATGCAAGGCTGCAATCACAGGGATAGGGCAACGATCCCAAACCATCGCAACTTCTTGCCAGCGGTTGGTGGTGCCTTCCCCATGGGAGCGCGGCATAATCAATTCGTATGGGTCCTTGCCTGCCATGGACGCAAAACTCGCAACATCCAAACCAGCGCAAAAGCCTTCACCAGCGCCCGACAAAACAACTGCCCGCGCATCCGACGCACTGACCTCAAGCCCTGCAACAATGATCGCATCGATCATATCAGAGTCCATCGCATTGCGTTTGTCAGGGCGGGTGAGTTCTACATGGGCCACATGGGCGTCATAGGTCACAGATACACGGGTCATACACAGGCCTCCTCTTTGACAGCGATCAAAGGGGATCAGCGCGTATTAATCCAGCGAAACGTGGGGTCAGATTAGGGGCCGTGGCATCACCACGGCACAACCCGCTCAACGGCGCGCATCATGCCCATCGACTTGTCATAGACCAACGTCAAAATGCGTTTACCGCCCTGAGGGGCCAGCTTGGTCACCACAGGGGTCGCACGCAGGGTCGTTGCAGCGACAGTGCCTGCGATAAATCCACGTCGGGTCAGCTTAGCCATACCAATTCCTCCAGTTGCGAGCGATTCTCATATATGCACGATACGATACATTTCAACCTCTTGCCCCCAACCGCTTTAGAAGGCTATTTGATCGCTATGACACATCCTCGTTTTACACCGCTTTCGCACGCTTTGCCCTCCACCGTCCCTTTTGTGGGGCCAGAAACGATGGAGCGCCAACAAGGCGCGCCGTTTGATCTCCGGTTGGGCGCGAATGAAAGCGTCTTTGGCCCGTCGCCTAAGGCCATCAAAGCAATGTCCAAAACAGGGCACTGGATGTACGGCGATCCTGAAAACCATGACCTGCGTACTGCTTTGGCAACTAAACACGGATGCAGCATCGACAATATTGTCGTAGGTGAAGGGATCGACGGGCTTTTGGGATACCTGGTGCGTCTATTGGTCGGTCCGAAAGACAGGGTCGTGACGTCGCTCGGGGCTTATCCGACCTTCAACTACCATGTCGCGGGCTTCGGCGGGGTTCTTCACAACGTTCCCTACAGAGCGGATTTCCACGAAGATCCGGTCGCTTTGCTTACGAAAGCCCATGAAACCGGCGCAAAGCTGATCTATCTCGCTAACCCGGACAACCCGATGGGCACTGCCCATGGGCCAAATGTGATCCAGCGGATGCTCGACGGGCTGCCTGATGGCTGCGTTCTGGCGCTTGATGAGGCCTATTGCGATTTTATGGAGACCGCGGAACTGCCAGTGATCGACGCAAACGACCCTCGCGTGATCCGCATGCGTACGTTTTCCAAAGCCCACGGCATGGCTGGTGCGCGGATTGGCTACGCCATCGCAGCCCCTGAGCTGGCACAGGCGTTCAATAAGGTCCGGAACCACTTCGGGGTCTCGCGGGCCGCGCAAGAAGGGGCTTTGGCCGCTTTGAACGACGACGTGTGGTTGGCAGATGTGCGCAGCAAAGTCGCAACCGTGGGCGGTAAGATCAGCACTATGGCCAATGATCTCGGGTTGACCGCCCTGCCCTCAAAAACCAATTTCATCGCGATCGATTGCGGCACAACACACAAGGCCGATGCCATTCTTGCCAGCCTTGTCGATCAAGGGATTTTCGTGCGCAAACCGATGGTAGACCCCTTGTCACGGTTCGTACGGCTCTCCATCGGGCATGCAAAAGACCTGCCCAAGCTCAAGTCTGCCCTCACGAAGGCCGTCGCGGAAAAATGAGGCGATTTGTCTCAGCTTTACTTGGCATTAAGGATAATCTGGTTAATCATACATCCCACGGATGTAAGGATGACCAGTTATGCGGAACTCGACCGTTAAAGAAGCCCCAAACTATCTAAACGCCTGCCTCGTGCTTTTGGGTGTGAATTTCATGTGGGTCTTCGTGCTGGTTTGGGCGGTGTTCGGGTTCTTCCCCGTTCTTGTTCTGGGGGCCCTAATCAATCATTGCATCACGCGGCTGGCCGTATGGCGGCGCTGGCAGAATGCGCCTCAGTCGGCCTACCCTCAATAATCAAACCGCACTTTCAGGCTTTGCCCGCAATCACCTTCGCAGCAGCGTCTAATGCGCCAGACCCATGCGGGATATCCAGCGCCGATAGCCCCGCCTCTACGCCTCCAAGCATCCCAAGGATCATCTGACCGCTCACATGCCCCATGTGGCCGAACCGGAAAAAGCCGTGCCATGCAGGGTCATCTGGTTCAGCCATACCAAGGCCAATGCCCAAAGTCAGACCAAGGTTCTGCTCAACCCAATCGCGCAAATCTGTGCCATAAGGCGCCCCGATCCGAAGCGATGTGACCGCGGAACTTCGATGCGCAGGATCGGCCACGTTCAGCTCTAGCGGGCCACCCTGCCCCCAGTGGTCACAAGCCGCCCATATAGCGCGGGCCAGAACATCATGACGCGCCCAGATAGCCTCCATGCCTTCGTCCATAATTATGTCTAAAGCTGCGCGCAGACCAAAGATGTGATGGGTCGGGGCCGTTCCACACCAGTATTGATAAAAGTGCTCAGGATCTGCGCGCGGCGTCCAATCCCAATAGCGGCTGACACGGGGTATTTTGGCACGGACCTGAGCGGCCTTGTCGTTGAAGAACACAAACGCCATCCCAGGGGGAACCATCAGCCCTTTCTGGCAGGCTGCGACCATCACATCCACGCCCCAAGCGTCCATCTCAAAGCGGTCACACCCAAGCGAAGCAATACAATCAGCCATCAGCAACGCGGGGTGCCCAACATCATCCAATACAGCACGCAACGCGGCCACATCGTTGCGAACGGAGGTAGATGTATCAACATGCACCGCCAGAACAGCCTTAATTTTGTGGGCAGTGTCCGCCCGCAAAGCCTCAGCAATGCGGTCCATATCCCAAGGGGTGCGTTTGCCAAAATCAAGAACATCGACCTCTGCGCCCAATCCAGTAGCCATATCGCCCCAACCGTGGCCAAACCGACCGGTGGCAGGCACTAAAACGCGGTCGCCTTCAGAAATGACATTGGACAAGGCCGCTTCCCAGACAGCATGCCCATTGCCGATATAGATTGCGACATTGTGCTCGGTGCGGGCCACCCGCCGCAAATCCGGCACAAGACTGGCAGCCATATCAACAATCTCGCCGGCATAGATATTGGGGGCGGCGCGGTGCATGGCCTGCAAAACAGCGTCCGGCATCACCGAAGGGCCAGGAATTGCAAGGTAGGGTCGCCCCTTGGACAGATTGACAGTGGAAGGCATGCGCAGCGTCCGAAATGAAGAAAAATTCAGGGTCTGACCGCAACCTAGCTTGCCTGCCGCGATGTGCAAGCATGCTTGCGCCGGACTGCGGCACCGCTTACATCCCAAATCCATGACATCTACACCAACGCCCCCTACAGCTCCCGACACGTCGTCCCGCGCCCTGATGGGCTGGCTGTGGCGCAACTATTTGCACAAGCACGTCGGCTTGTTGATGGTGGCGGTGGTCTTCATGATCCTCGAAGGGTCCATGCTGGGCGCACTCAGCTATATGATGCAGCCCATGTTCGATCAGGTCTTTGTGGCAGGTGATCGCGGCGCTTTGGGCTGGGTTGCTGTTGGAATTCTGGGCATCTTTTGTGTGCGGGCCGTCGCTGGGGTCGTGCAAAAAGTGCTGCTGACGCGCATCTCGCAAAGCACGGCGGCCGATCTACGGATCGACCTGCTGGAACAAATGATGAAACAAGATGCGGCTTTCCATCAGACCTATCCGCCAGGCTTTCTGGTGCAACGGGTTCAATCTGATGTAGATGCAGTCAATCAAGTCTGGCGGGCCGTCATCACAGGCGCAGGCCGCGATGCGATTGCGCTGGTAGTGCTTGTTGGGGTGGCGATCAGCGTCGACCTGACATGGGCGCTTCTGGCCTGTATCGGAACGCCCCTGCTCCTGCTGCCCGCGCTGACAGCGGCGCGCTATGTGCGCAAACAGGCCCGTGCGGCGCGCGATTTGGGGGCCACCCTCTCGACGCGATTGGATGAGGTCTTCCATGGTATCGTTCCAGTCAAACTGAACGGACTAGAAGACTACCAGTTGGGCCAATACCGCGACCT
>CAZWSE010000150.1:0-5813 GCA_964636575.1 uncultured Sulfitobacter sp.
CCCCACCTTCACACGGGGCGGGTGCGCTCGCCCCCGAACGACGTTCAGGCCACAGGCAAAAACAAACACCGAGCGGTTAACAAATTGAGCTTGAACGGCGAAACTAAAGGAGAGCTTCGGCTCTCCTTTTTTTTATGTTGCAAAAGGTGACACCGCGGACTCCGCAGGTTTTGCACCAAAACCGCTCTGTCCTTCAGACAAGCAAACGGAGAGGCTTCGCCTCACACTATTTTTTTAAGCCTCCGGCGGGGATTTATTTGGAACAAAGAAGATGGATGTTTGTGCCTTAGGGTGATGGTTTGGATTCGTTGACATACTGCGGTCAACATAATTTCAGCGGGATGTGACCGGTTTTCGATTTCAAGGCGCGGGCTTTGGCCGAGCGGATTTTGACCTACGGTTTTGGGCCAATCCTTGCAGGTCTTTCAGGCGGAATTGGGCGATCTCAAGCGCAGTGCGGGGGCGTCGTTGGTTTAGGGGTGCGCCCAAAGCTGCACTGCGTTGGAGTAGGGGCAGGCCATATGCAGGCCTCCTAACCTAACCAAGGAGAGAGACCATGAAATCGACCTATTTGACAGCCTTCGCCCTGATCGGCATCGGTGCCGCAGCCTTTGCCATGAGCGATGCCGCCACCGCGCTCGACGCAAACGCAGACGGCTTGCTGACTGTAGATGAAGTGCAAGCAGGTCTGCCCGACGTCACACCGGAAGGCTTTGCCGCAATGGACGCCAACGGCGACGGGGCGCTCGATTCAGATGAAGTTACAGCGGCTGAGGCCTCGGGATTGATGCCAACCGGCGGCTAACCCGACGTCCAAGGTGCGCTCCGACTTCCCCAGAGTTCGGAGCGCATTTTTCTTGTTTGAGCTATCCCAAGTGAATATTGAATTGCGCCCTGATCTGCGCATCGAGCTTAGGATCAAACAGTGCGCCGGACGGTTGGCTAAGAATCGTATCCTTACGCGCCGTCGCAGCCGCGATCAGTTCAGGCTTATCATTCTCAACCCACTCTTTCGGCGACATCCGGTTGCCCAGCGTCGGATAAACCGTGTCCGATTGCATCCGGCTGAGGGTTTGATCCGTCCCGAGGTAATGCCCCGGACCGCCCATGCAGACCTTCGCGATTTCCTCAACCGCCAGCGTGTCGTCGTTGACCTCAATCCCGCGCACGCAACGCAGGGCTTGTCCGATGATGTCATCCCCCAAGATCAGCGATTCCAAACAGAACCCAAGCAGCGACGCATGCATCCCCGCTGCTTCATAGACCATGTTCAGCCCGGACAAGCCCGCCATCACGTTGGAACACATTTGCTCCCATCCCGCCTGCATATCGGGCAGTTTGCTATCCGCAATCCCTGCAGCCGCACCGCCGGGCAGATTGTAGAATTTATGCATTTGCGAACAGCCCGCTGTCAGCAAAGCTTGCTCACCCGATCCGCCTGTCATAGCACCTGTGCGCAGATCAAGCCCGAAAGGCCACGTCCCAAAGACCGCTGGCGCGCCCGGTTTGACCGCATTCACATAGACCAAGCCCGCCAGACACTCGGCGGTGGCCTGCACGATGGCACCTGCAATCGTCGACGGGGCTGTGGCCCCCGACATGCCCGCAGAAAGCAGCAACACCGGCATACCGTGTTTGATGCATTCTTCCATGACCTGACAGGATTCAGGGGCAAACTTCATTGGCGGCACAACAAAGCAGTTCGAATTGCTGACAAAGGGGCGTTCGCGCCATTTGTCTTCACCGCCTGCAATCATATGCAGCATCTCGATGGCCGGTTTGACGAACTCAGGTTCTGAAAAGCTGGTGCCGACGTGTTTGGTGGTGCCGGACACGCATGCATAGATCGAGTTGTATTCCATCTCACAGGTGTCTTCGATATCGCGACAGACCATAGGGCGTTGCAGAAAATGGATGTTGTCGAGCACATTTGCAATGCGGGCAGCGTCGTGCAGGTCTTGGACCCCACATTCGCGGTAATTCTTGCCCTCGGCATCGACCAGATGCACGGCTGCACCGGCAGTGCCGTAGTGCACGCGCGCGCCTGACAGTTCCATGTCGTGCTTGGGGTCACGGCCCATCAAGGTGACGGATCGGTTGGCCTTGGCGATTGTGTCTTCAACCAGCGCACGGGGGAAGCGGATGCGGCCGTCTTCACCCAGAATAGCGCCTGCACCGACAAGATAGTCAACGCCAGTCGGCGGGGCATCTGCCAAGCCAATGGTTTCCAACGCGTCCAAAGCGGCAGAATGGATCTTCAAAACCTCCGCATCTGACAAAGGCTTGTACTGACCGCCAGACATACCAGCGCGGATCGGGCGCAGTTCTTCGGACAAAGGGGCGGCACGGGCGGCGCGACGGGCGGCGCGGCCTCCACTGCGGGATGGGGCTTGAGTGTTCATGGATTGGGTCCGTTATGATAGAGAATGGGAAGGGGTGAAACGATCAACCCTTCACCGGACCTCCACGGGCCGCACGTCCACGCTCCGCGCCAATGGTGCGGGTGACAAGCGTTATCGCGCAGTTGAAATGCTGCATAGATGTCTCCCTAAGTGGCACCAGCTTTGCGCCGATCCAAACGCCAGTCTGTCCCGAAAACGACCGATGTCGTTTTTGGAATATCAGTGGGTTAGGGGACAATGCGTTCAAGTCAGGCTCACGGATTTGTGTGAGGCATACGCCAAGACCAGCCGACGAGTTTCAAACAAATTGCGGGGTTTCAGCCGACAGCCCCCCCCTTTGCGCTAGAAACCCTAGCGACAGGCGGGTTCGCGTCTAAGTCTTGAAGGCATCAGCAAGGCACTTCCTTGGACTGATGATGTTCGACAACAGACGGACAGACCGAAAGGAGACTATAATGAAACGTATTTTGACAACGACTTTGGCACTTGGACTGACAGGTACTGCAGGGTTCGCAGGATCACTGGCCGACCCCGTGCCAACGCCTGTGACAACAGCACCAGCCCCCTATGTGGCCCCAAGCACCGATTGGACAGGGTTCTACGGCGGTATAAACCTCGGGCGGATCGACGTCGACGGAACAGGCGGGGCAGACGGGGATGATACATCCTACGGGCTGCACGCCGGATACGACTATGACTTCGGATCCTACGTCTTGGGCGGGGAAGTCGAATACGACAAAACCGATATCGACCTGAACGGAGCAGCAACAGTGGACAACGTGGCGCGGCTAAAGTTGAAGGCAGGCTATAATCTGGGCAGCACCTTGATCTATGCAACGGCAGGGGCCGCGCGGGTCGACACATCGCTCGGCAATGACACAGGGGCCTTCGGCGGCCTGGGCGTGGCCTACCAGCTGACCGATCAATTCACACTGGGATCAGAGGTTTTGTACCATGATTTCAGTGACATCGGCGGGTCCGGTGTCGATGCAAACGCAACCACTCTCGGTCTGCGCGCATCCTTCCGCTTCTAGGAAGGGTGCAGGGCTGGCGGTGCCTCCCCGCTGCCAGCCCTAACCGCTGTGTTTGGCGGCAAACTGGCACAAGGTGACAAGGGCTTGCTCAAAAGCTTCATCCTCGACGGTCATGGCAACGCGAATATGCCCCGACGCCGACGCACCAAAGCTCTCGCCGGGCATGACCGCAATCAGCTTTTCATCCAGCAACGCATTCGCAAAGGCATCACCGCTCATGCCCGTGCTGCGAATATCCAGCATCAGGTACATGGCACCGCCCGCAGGGACCAAGCCAACAGCGTTCTGTTTAGCCAGCACCGCTTGGGCAATCTCGCGGCGTCGCTTAAAGGGTTCGGCTATCTGCTCTTCCAACGCAGACCCCGCATTCAGGGCAAAATCAGCCGCATCCTGAATAAACCCGGGCACACCGTAGTTGGTATAATTGGCAAGCGTTATGATCCGCGAAATGGCCGCCTCTGGCCCTACAATCCAGCCACAGCGCGACCCTGTCATGGCGTGGGATTTCGACATAGACCCAACAACAAGCGTTCGCTCTGCCATATCGGGCAAGGCGCGGGGCGAGATATGCTGACCTTCCCAGACTTGGGTGTCATACACCTCGTCCGAGATCAGCCAAAGATCACTGTCGCGGCAAACCTGTGCAATCCCCTCCATAGTCGCTTGGGAATACACCACACCCGTCGGGTTGTTGGGCGAATTGATCAGCAAGGATTTGGCACCCTTAGCGGCCTGCGCGATATCCTCCGCCTGCGGCTGAAACGCATGATGCGCATGGGCAGGAACCGTTTTGGGAACCGCACTGATACCGCGAATGGTGCCGGGGTAGGTGGCGTAAAACGGATCAATATAAAGCGCCGTATCACCGGGATCACAGACAGCAGCATGGGCTGCAAAAAGCGCCGCTTGCCCGCCGGGGGTCACAACCACATTGTCGGCAGTCGTCGGCACGCCTGTGCGGTCCTGAACGCGCTTGGCAATGGTGTCTCGCAACGACGCAATGCCCGAAATGCGCGCGTAACCCGTATGGCCACCACGGGCAGAGGCATCCATCGCCGCCAAAATAGACGCATCCGTGCGAATATCATGCTCACCAATCGTCAGCTCGGTCACAGGGTGCCCCGCAACCACCATATCGCGGGCACGGTTGAACACATCCCACCCATCCGATCCGTCTCCGGTCAGGGTCATAATCCGGTCTGAAAGCTGCATGATTTGGCCTTTCTGTACTTGAGGCGACCACGCCAGAACGCAACGCCATTGTCAATCAAGCCTTGATTGAAACCGCCACGCAGGCTAAGGGTGCGGCATGAACCGTATTTGCACCCTTTGTATTTGCATTTCCTGCTGAACACTTCTGCGGGCCGGTTTCTGTCGTTTCAAAACAAGACAAAAGTTGCTAGGCCCGCGCCACCCTTGCGCGAAAGCTACATGCTATGACGACGATCAAACTGCACAACTCGCTGACCAAAAAGAAAGAGGTTTTCACGCCTCTGGACCCTGAAAACGTGCGGATCTATCTCTGTGGGCCAACGGTCTATGACCGCGCCCATCTGGGCAACGCGCGCAATGTGATCATGTTCGACGTGCTGTTTCGTTTGCTGCGGCATACCTATGGCGAAGACCACGTCACATACGTGCGCAATTTCACGGACGTGGATGACAAGATCAACGCGCGCGCGGCTGAGGCTGGGCGCACCATCGGCGAGATCACGGAAGAAACCATCCAGTGGTATCTCGACGACATGGGCGCGCTCGGAACATTAGAGCCGACGCATATGCCACGGGCAACGCAGTATATTCCGCAAATGGTGGCGATGATCGAAGACTTGATTGAAAAGGGGCACGCCTACGCCGCCGAAGGCCACGTGCTGTTCAAAGTGCGATCCTATGAAGGGTACGGCAAGCTCTCGGGCCGCTCCGTCGACGACATGATCGCAGGCGCACGGGTCGAGGTCGCGCCCTACAAAGAAGACCCCATGGATTTTGTGCTGTGGAAGCCTTCAAGCGGCGACACCCCCGGCTGGGACAGCCCATGGGGCTACGGCCGTCCCGGTTGGCATATTGAGTGTTCTGCAATGGCGGACGAGCTTTTGGGCAAAGAGTTCGACATCCATGGCGGCGGCAACGACCTAAAGTTCCCGCACCACGAAAACGAGCTCGCTCAAAGCAGTTGCGCCCACGGCTCCGACACCATGGCGCAAATCTGGATGCACAATGAGATGCTACAGGTTGAGGGCAAGAAGATGTCCAAGTCCTTGGGCAACTTCTTCACCGTGCGCGATTTGCTAGACCAAGGCGTACCGGGCGAGGTGATCCGGTTTGTGTTTCTGAGCACGCACTACAGCAAGCCGATGGATTGGACGGAGAAGAAGCG
>CAZWSE010000151.1:0-5796 GCA_964636575.1 uncultured Sulfitobacter sp.
GAAAGAGTGCGTCCGCCAGTTTACCGCACCCCTGTTCCCAAGGATGCGGCCTAAACCCGTACAGCCTTATGCTTTAGAAAAACGCCTGCAATCCGGTCTGCGCACGCCCAAGGATCAAAGCATGCACATCATGGGTCCCTTCGTAGGTGTTTACCGTTTCCAGATTCATCATGTGGCGGATCACGTGGAAATCGAGAGAGATCCCGTTACCGCCATGCATGTCCCGCGACATCCGCGCGATATCAAGCGCCTTACCACAATTGTTCCGCTTCACGATTGAAATCATCTCAGGTGCTGCGCGTGCCTCGTCCATCAAGCGGCCAACCCGCAACGACGCCTGAAGCCCCAATGCGATCTCGGACTGCATATCTGCCAGTTTGCGCTGGAATAGCTGCGTCTGCGCCAGCGGCTTTTTGAACTGATGCCGGTCCAGCCCGTATTGCCGCGCACCATGCCAGCACGCCTCAGCCGCGCCCATAACGCCCCAGCTGATGCCGTAGCGCGCGCGGTTCAAACAGCCGAACGGCCCTTTCAGACCTTCCACATTGGGCAGCAAAGCATCTTCACCAACTTCAACCTCGTCCAACACGATCTCACCGGTAATCGACGCGCGCAGCGACATCTTGTTCTCAATCTTAGGCGCCGACAGCCCCTTCATACCTTTCTCAAGGACAAAGCCACGTATCTTGCCGCCATGCGCTTCTGATTTGGCCCAAACCACGAACACATCCGCTATCGGTGAATTGGAAATCCACATCTTGGACCCACTGATCGAATAGCCACCATCCGTCTTCACAGCGCGGGTCTTCATACCAGCCGGATCACTGCCCGCATCTGGTTCGGTCAGGCCAAAACACCCGATAAATTCGCCCGAGGCCAGCTTGGGCAGGTACTTTTGGCGTTGTTCTTCAGACCCGTAGGCGTAAATCGGATACATCACCAAGGACGATTGAACAGACATCATCGACCGGTATCCACTGTCCACACGCTCGACCTCGCGGGCCACAAGCCCGTAGGACACATAGCTGCCCCCTAGCCCGCCATATTCCTCTGGGATGGTGGTGCCAAGCAGGCCCATCTCACCCATTTCACGGAAAATCTCAGGGTCTGACGCTTCATTCGCAAAGGCAGCCGTCACCCGCGTGGCCAGCTTTTCCTGCGCGTAGGAATGTGCGCTGTCGCGGATCATGCGTTCTTCTTCAGACAGCTGGTCGTTTAGATAAAACGGGTCTTCCCAATCAAACTTGCCCAGATCGGGCGCATCTTTGGCTTTCAGCGCAGGGGTCGCTTTGGATTGCACATTCATGATTGGGTCCTTTTCTTCGAGGCTTGGCGATCTCTCACGGGGTCGCAGTTAGTTTAAGCTTAGAATAATTCGTGAGGTGAATATAGGGGGGTAACTAACGTACCAGCGCGCTAAGTCCACACCGCCCCTTACCCATCGCCACTCTGCGCCGCATGTTGGCCCTGCACAACCGCCTCAGCCGCACGGGCCAAGGCCTTTCGGTCGGGATAATCGCTCACCTTCAAAGGCGCATGATAGGTCACCGTAACGCCCCCCTGACGCACCACAGCCAGCGTTTTCAACAGATGCGGACCAAAGTCCATGTCACCCCACCAACCATAATATCGGGGCGATTGACCCATTGGCGCTGTATAAAACACCGTCACCGGCTGGACCCACAACACATCCTTCAACTTGGGCGTAAAGAACGACGCGAAAAGCGTTGTCTTAAAGGGCAAGACCCGCAAACCATCGGTGCTGGTGCCTTCGGGAAAGAACAACAGCTTGTGCCCTGCAAGAAGACGGTTCTCGAACACAACCGTTTGCTCGCGGGCCTTCGTCGGATTGCGTTCAATAAACACGGTGCCCGTCGCGCGCGCCAACCACCCTATTCCGGGCCAACTCGCAACTTCGGACTTGGACACAAAGTAAATCCGCTTGCGGGCGTTCAGCGCAAAGATATCAAGCCAGCTTGAATGATTGGCCACCACAGCGCCGGGTTGGGTCATCGGCGCGCCTTCGGTAGTGAACGACATCCCCAACACCCAAAACGCCGTGCGACAGACAGCCTGCGTGATCCAAGGGGTCACAGGGCGCCCCATGCCGTAAACAGGGGCCTCGATCAGGCGCAACAGCAACAACAAGATCAGCCCGCCAAAGACCACGACCACCAACACAAGCGCGCGCAACACAGCCAGCAGCGCACCAAAAGGTGTGATCTTGTAAGGATCCGGCGGATCGTCAGAGCTCCATCGCGGGTGCGCCATCAGCCCACCTCAGCGCTATATCGCTGGGCATAGCGGGCATTCATCTCGCGCGTGTCCATAATCATCAAAACATCGGTGGTGTTAAAGTCATGGTCAATCCAAGCCCCCTGCCCGACAACGCCGCCCATGCGCAAATAGGCCTTCATCAGGCTGGGCATGGCAACCATCGCGGCGCGACGGTCAATTTGATCCTCGGGCAGGATATTCATATCAAGACTTTGATCGCAAAGGGCTTTTGCACGCAACGACGCAGGGGCGAGATGCCGATGATGCAGCATCGAAAGCGGGCCGGACAAGGTATCAACGTCCGTTCCGTGAAAGCTCGCGACACCGAACAACAACTCAATCTGGTGCTGTGATATGTAATCAGCCAAGCCCGTCCAAAGCGCCACAAAGGCAGTGCCGCCCCTGAATTTGGGATGCAAACAGGACCGGCCAAGCTCAAGACAACGACGGCCAGAGGCAAGAACAGGCGTCAAATCAAACTCTTGCGCACTGTAATAGCCACCCGCGTGGTCCGCCATCTCTTGGGTCATCAAGCGGTAAACGGCGATCACAGGGCCACCTGCCCCGTCGGTGACGATCATATGTGCGGCGAATGGATCAAAGCGGTCCGTTTCAATACGAGCAGCATGATCGACGCACGGCCCATCGCCCTTCATTTCGTCTACAAAAACATCGTAGCGCAAGCGAAAGGCGGCCTCTTTTTCAGCCTCAGTCTCAGCCAGTTTTACAACAAATCGACCGCTCATGGCCTTAAAACCTTAACGTTTTCGCTTCCCCAGAAACGGTGAGTATGCAGATCACGAACGTGTGCTAGCTTTGCAGTGACGCTATTTGGCATCAAAATAAATTTCTAAGGCAATACGGGAACTATCAATGACCACTTTACCAGACTCACGGAAGTTAACGGTCACTTTCCCCGCGATGTTGGATTGCACCTGCCCCAAGCCCCATTCGGGTTTGGTCGGATGCTTTACCAGCATTCCGGGCGACAAGATCGCGTTTAGATCGTCCATGCCTTACATCCAAAGTGAGGGGCTATGATGGGTCACACAAATATTAATCTGTCCGCGCTGATCGGCTCGCGGATTTGTCACGATCTCATATCGCCAATTGGCGCAATCAACAACGGGTTAGAACTGTTGTCGATGGGGGCCATGCAATCAGACAGCCCAGAGCTCGCCTTGATCGGGGAAAGCGTTGAAAACGCCTCTGCCCGTATCCGCTTTTTCCGCATCGCTTATGGGGCTGCGGGTGACCAGATGGTGGGCCCGGGCGAAATCAACTCGGTCCTGCGCGATATGTGCAAAGGCAGCCGCCTTGATATCCGCTGGAATACCGACGCCCCGCAATCACGCTCAGCCGTGCGCATGGCCTTTCTGGCGATCCAGTGTTTGGAATGCTCGATGCCCTATGGCGGCATCATTACAGTGGGCGTTGATGGCGGACGTTGGGTGATCACAGGCATTGCCGACAAGATGGTCCTGTCATCTGAACTTTGGGGCATTTTGCAAGGCTCTGTCCAAGACGACGACCTTGCCCCTGCCCATGTGCAGTTTCCGCTGCTGGCGGAACTCGCGCGCGAAGTCGACCGCGACGTCAACGCCAACACAAGTCTCGAAGGGCGCGTCAGCATCACCTTTTGATGCGCCTTGTTACTCTCAGGCTCGCGTCGTTCCCTCCCCGCGCACCAGATATTTGAAACTGGTAAGCTGAGCCGCTCCGACAGGGCCACGGGCATGCATTTTGCCCGTGGCAATGCCGATTTCAGCGCCCATTCCGAACTCTCCCCCATCCGCAAACTGCGTCGAGGCATTGTGCATCAGGATTGCACTGTCCAACCGTTCAAAAAACCGCTGCGCCGCATTCGCGTCTTCCGTCATGATACAATCGGTGTGATCTGACCCAAAGGTGCGGATATGCGCGATGGCCTCATCCAGCGACGCCACAGGTTTGGCCGCGATAATCATGTCCAGATATTCGTGTCCCCAGTCGTCTTTTGTCGCTTGGATAGCGCCCTTAACCTGCGCCAAAGCCCCATCCGCGCGCACTTCCACACCTGCGCTCATCAGCGCTGTCAGAACATCCTTACCAAGCGTCTCAACCACGTCCTCATGGATCAACAAACACTCCGCCGAGCCGCAAATGCCAGTGCGGCGGGTCTTGGCGTTCATCACCACGTCCAACGTTTTCTGAGGGTCCGCCTTTGCATCAATGTAGATATGCACGATCCCTTCGAGATGGGCGAAAACAGGCACACGGGCCTCGCGCTGGACCAAGCCAACCAAGCCCTTACCGCCACGCGGTACGATCACATCAATACTGTCGGTCATGGTCAGCATTTCGCGCACCGCTGCACGATCACGGGTCGGGACCAGCTGAATAGCCGCCTCAGGCAGCCCCGCGTCCCGCAACCCCTGCACCATCGCGGCGTGAATAGCGGTCGAGGAATTGAACCCCTCAGACCCGCCCCGCAGGATCACCGCATTGCCGGCCTTCAGGCACAAGGCCCCCGCATCGGCGGTCACATTCGGGCGGCTTTCATAGATGACACCCACCACACCAAGCGGCGTGCGCACCCGCTGAATGTTAAAACCCGAAGGTTGATCCCAGTCTTCCAAAATCTCGCCGACAGGATCGGGCTGTTCGGCCACCATGCGCAATCCGTCCACCATGCCTTGGATGCGGTCTTCGTCCAGCATCAACCGGTCCATCATCGCATCCGACAGACCCTTCTCACGGCCATAGACCATGTCCTTGGCATTGGCCTCAATGATCGCATCACGGGTCTTCCAAAGCGCCTCGGCTGCCGAAATCAACGCGGCATGCTTGCGCTCGGCAGAGGCAAACGCCAACTCCGCCGAAGCCGCCTTCGCCGCCTGCCCGATACCGGCCATCATCTGGGGAATGTCTTGGCTCTCAGTCATACCAAATATCCTTCTCTTCAAACCGCCATATCATCACGGTGGATCAATGCAGCACGGCCGGGATAGCCCAAAATACCCGCAATTTCGCGGGATTGAGCACCCGTGATCAGCTTTGTCTCAACCATCGAATACCGCACCAACCCTTGGCCAATGGCATGACCCTGATCATCGCGGATCTCAACAGGATCACCCCGCTCAAAAGCACCCGACACAGCCGTAATCCCCGCAGGCAGCAGGCTTTTGCCGCTCAGCAACGCCCGCGCCGCCCCTTGGTCGATGGAAATGGCGCCCTTGGCCTTCATTGAGGTAATCCACAGCTTGCGGGCTGTCTGCGGGTCGGTTTGCGGTAGAAACCACGTCGCATTGGCACCCTCGGCCAAGGCCTTCAAGGGATGCGCGACGGACCCTTCAGTGATCGCCATGTGACAGCCCGCAGCGGTGGCGGTCTTGGCAGCCATAATCTTGGTTTTCATCCCACCCTTGGACAGACCGGATCCGGCATCGCCAGCCATGGCCTCAATCTCGGGCGTAATCGCATCGACCACATCAAAGCGGCGGGCATTCGGATCATCCGCAGGACTGGCCGAATAAAACC
>CAZWSE010000152.1:0-5758 GCA_964636575.1 uncultured Sulfitobacter sp.
CAAGAAAGTCAGCTACGACGTGCAACCGACCCGCGAAGGTCAGGTTCTGGATTATGACAAGCTGACCATGAAGGTCGAAACTGACGGCTCGATCACGCCAGACGATGCGGTCGCCTTTGCGGCCCGTATTTTGCAAGACCAGCTGTCTATCTTCGTCAACTTCGACGAGCCTGAAAGCGCGTCCCGTGCTGATGACGACGATGGTCTGGAATTCAACCCGCTGCTGCTGAAGAAAGTGGACGAGTTGGAACTGTCTGTCCGTTCTGCAAACTGCCTGAAGAACGACAACATCGTTTATATTGGCGATTTGATCCAGAAGACAGAAGCCGAAATGCTGCGCACCCCGAACTTTGGCCGCAAATCCTTGAACGAGATCAAGGAAGTGCTGTCCGGTATGGGTCTGCACCTTGGCATGGACGTCGAAGACTGGCCACCAGACAACATCGAAGATCTGGCGAAGAAGTTCGAAGACGCCTTTTAAGAACATGGGGTGGCCCGCAAGGACCGCCCCTTAAAATGCCCACGCTGGTGGGGAATACTTGGGCAATCCTGCCCCAACAGAGCCAATGACACGCATCATAAGGCCGTACAAAGTATAAACCTGAAGAAGGACTATCAAAATGCGTCACGCACGTGGTTACCGCCGCCTGAACCGGACACATGAGCACCGTAAAGCTCTGTTTTCCAACATGGCAGGCTCGCTCATTGAACATGAGCAAATCAAAACAACTTTGCCCAAGGCCAAAGAACTGCGCCCGATCATTGAGAAAATGATCACGCTGGCCAAACGCGGCGATCTGCACGCCCGTCGTCAGGCCGCAGCCAAGCTGAAGCAAGACAAGTATGTCGCCAAATTGTTTGACGTTCTTGGCCCACGCTACAAAGACCGCCAAGGTGGGTATGTCCGCGTGTTGAAAGCTGGCTTCCGTTACGGTGACATGGCCCCGATGGCGATCATCGAGTTTGTAGACCGCGACCGCGATGCCAAGGGCGCTGGCGACAAAGCCCGCCTTGAAGCCATGGAAGTGGAAGGCGAGGAATAAATCCTCCGCCATATGAAATTCTAAAACCCCTCGCTGGCGACAGCGGGGGGTTTTGCTTTGTTTGGGCTGCACGTAGGGTTCTGCAATGGCCGATCTGTTTGCATCTGATGATCCGATCCCCGAAGGCACCGCCCCGCGTCCTTTGGCAGACCGGCTGCGCCCGAAGACTTTGGCAGAAGTGATCGGTCAGGATCAGGTGCTTGGCCCTGATGCGCCTTTAGGAGTGATGTTGGAGTCAGGGTCTTTGTCGTCCTTGATCTTCTGGGGTCCCCCCGGTGTTGGTAAAACCACCATCGCACGGCTTTTGGCCGATGAAACCGATCTGCACTTCGTCCAGATCAGCGCCATTTTCACGGGCGTGCCAGATCTGCGCAAAGTGTTCGAGGCCGCCAAGATCCGCCGTCAAAACGGGCAGGGGACTTTGCTGTTTGTCGATGAGATCCACAGATTCAACAAAGCCCAGCAAGACGGATTTCTGCCTCATATGGAGGACGGGACTATTTTGCTGGTTGGGGCAACCACTGAAAACCCGTCTTTTGAGCTGAACGCCGCTGTTCTTTCCCGCGCGCAGGTGCTGGTGTTGGAGAGGTTGCGCCCCGAGCATATGGAAGCGCTGACCATCCGCGCCGAGGCTGAGGTGGGCAAGCCATTGCCCCTGTCGGACGCGGCCCGCACTGCTTTGCACGAGATGGCAGATGGCGATGGCCGTGCCTTGTTGAACCTGATTGAACAGGTCGCCGCGTGGAAAGTGGAGGCTCCGCTGGATGCCGAAGCTTTGGCGACACGGCTCATGCGTCGTGCGACCAAATACGACAAGTCCGGCGATGAGCACTACAACCTGATTTCTGCGCTGCATAAGTCCGTGCGCGGGTCTGATCCTGATGCGGCGCTTTATTGGTTGGCGCGGATGCTGACGGGGGGCGAAGACCCGCGCTATCTTGCCCGCCGGATCACGCGCATGGCTGTGGAAGACATTGGTTTGGCTGATCCGCAGGCGCACCGCGTGTGCTTGGACGCGTGGGAAACCTATGAGCGCCTTGGCAGTCCTGAGGGCGAACTGGCGTTGGGCCAAGCGATCACCTACCTAGCGCTCGCCCCGAAATCCAACGCGGGCTATGTGGCGTTTAAGGCGGCTATGCGTGAGGCGGGTAAATCAGGGTCAGAACCGCCGCCCAAGCATATTCTGAACGCAGCCACATCGTTGATGAAGGATCAGGGGTATGGGGCCGATTATGCCTATGACCATGACGCCGAAGATGGGTTTTCGGGCCAGAACTATTTCCCTGAGACTATGAAGCGCCCCAGCTACTATGCACCGGTTGAGCGTGGATTCGAGCGCGACTTGAAAAAGCGGATGGAGTATTTCGCGAAGCTGCGGGCCAAGCGGGACGGTTGACTCTTGCCCTTACAGGCGCGATTGCACGGGCATGTTTTCAACAGTGATCTCTGTGGCCTTGGGTGGCGCGATTGGTGCGGTTTTGCGCTATTTGGTGGGCCTTGCCGTGGCCTTTCCGATGGGCACGTTAGCAGTCAACGTCGTAGGATCGTTTGCGATTGGACTGGTGTGGGCGCAGTTCGCGGGAAAATCCCCGAGCCCTGCGGCGATGCCATTTCTGATGACCGGTGTTTTGGGCGGGTTCACGACGTTTTCGACCTTTTCACTGGATACATTGCGGCTGATCCATGACGGACGGATCGTCTTCGCGGGGGGATACGTTGTGGCTTCTGTCCTGTTGTCGCTGCTTGCCTGCGCACTGGGACTATACTTGATCAAAGGAGCCGCCGTATGAGCCGCGTTCAAACAATGGCTGTTGAAGCTGGCGACACTGATATGCGCCTTGATCGTTGGTTGCGTGTCAAGTTTCCGCATCTGTCCCAAGGTCGTATCGAGAAGATGTGCCGCAAGGGGGAGCTGCGTGTGAACGGGGGCCGCGTCAAACCTGCGACCCGTATTGAGACAGGCCAACAGGTGCGTATCCCGCCGCTGCCTGATGCCGGTGAGATAAAGGCCCAAGCCAAGACAGATATCACTGCCGCCGACATCAAGATGATCCGGTCCTGCGTGATTTATCGTGACGATCACATCATTGCGCTGAACAAGCCGCATGGGTTGCCCGTACAGGGTGGGTCCAAGCAGTATCGCCATGTGGACGGGATGGCCGACGCGTTGCGCTTTGACTTGGATGAGAAGCCGAAGCTGGTGCACCGCTTGGACAAAGATACATCCGGCGTTCTGATTATGGCCCGCACCCGTGCGATTGCAGCCGCCCTGACAGCCGCCTTCCGGCACCGCGAAACCCGCAAGATCTATTGGGCTGCTGTCGCGGGCGTGCCGCATCCCAAGATGGGTGTCATCAAATACGGGATGGTCAAAGCAGGCGGTCACGGTAAGGGCGGTGAGGGCGAGAAGATGCATTGCATCCATCCCCGCGATGTGGCCACCACCGAAGGCGCCAAGCGCGCCACCACCGACTATTCGGTGATCACAGCCGCTGCCAAACGCTGTTCATGGGTTGCCATGATCCCTGTCACGGGCCGCACCCATCAATTGCGCGCCCATATGGCCGAGATCGGGCATCCGATTGTGGGCGACGGCAAATATGGCGGGTCATCACAGGACAATATGGGCGATGGATGGGGCGCGCAGCTTGGCGGTGATATTTCCAAACGTTTGCACCTGCATGCGCGGTCTTTGACATTGGAACACCCCGTCACTGGCAACACGCTGCAACTGGTCGCGCCGATGCCAGAGCATATGAAGGACACTTGGAACACCTTTGCTTGGGGCGATGACGACTATCCAGAGGACCCGTTTGAGGGCTTTGAATGAGCACGGACCTGCGGCTGGTTGTCTTTGATGTGGATGGCACGTTGGTCGACAGTCAGGCGGATATCGCAGGGGCCATGCGGCTGGCGTTTGAAGCGGAAGGGCTGGCGTCGCCTGCCTTGCCGGAAATCCTGGGAATTGTCGGCCTGTCGCTGGACGTCGCGATGCCTGTTTTGGCACCTGACGCCGCGCCTGCCACGCACACCCGTTTGGTGCAGGGGTATAAGGACGCATACATGTCCTTGCGGGCTCAGGCGGGTGCGGCGGCGTCTTCGCCTCTTTATCCCGGTGCGATGGCCTGTTTGAAAACCCTGCACGCCCAGCCCAACACGATTCTTGGGGTGGCGACGGGCAAATCGAAGCGGGGTTTGGACAAGTTGATCGAGGCTCATGGGCTGGACGGAATGTTCGACACCCAGCAAGTGGCAGATTTTCATCCCTCAAAACCGCACCCAGCGATGCTAAAGGCCGCAATGGATGAAATCGGAGTTGGCTCTGCACAGACGGTCATGATCGGGGACACCAGTTTTGATATGGAAATGGCCACGGCGGCGCGTGTTCCATTTATCGGGGTGCGTTGGGGCTATCACAGCGTTGATCGGTTGCATCTGTCGACGGCTTTGTTAGAGGACTTTGCCGAATTGCCCGACGTTTTGGCGCAGCATTGGAGAGCACAGACATGAGCGAGTGGGCCGCCAAACGGTTTTGGACAGACGCAACGGTTGAGCCTCAAGCGGGGGGATTCACGGTGCTTTTGGACGGACGCGGGGTCAAAACGCCGGCTAAGGCCACACTTTTGTTGCCCACCGCGCAAATGGGCGAGGCCATTGCGGCCGAATGGCAGGCCCAAACCGACAAGATCGACCCGATGACAATGCCTTTCACTCGTGCGGCCAATGCTGCCATTGATAAGGTGGCTGTTCAGCACGCGGAAGTCGCCGATATGATCGCGGCCTATGGCGACAGCGACTTGATTTGTTACCGCGCTGAAAGCCCCGTTGAACTGGTCGAGCGTCAGGCGCAGGTCTGGGATCCGCTGGTGGAGTGGTCCAGAACCGCACTTGGAGCACCGTTAGAAGTTCATTCGGGGATCATTCACAAACCCCAAGACCCGAAATCTGTGGCGGTATTGCGGGCGAAGACCCACGATATGTCCGCGTTTCAACTTGCGGCCTTTCATGATCTGGTCAGCTTGTCTGGCAGCTTGATTATAGGCTTTGCTGCGGCTGCACATTTGCAAAGCGGAAAAGACCTTTGGGCCGCAAGCCGCGTTGATGAAGACTGGCAAATGGAGCTTTGGGGCGAGGATGAAGACGCCCTTGCCCTTGCAGAGACCAAACGTGTGGCATTTGTGAACGCGTTAACCTTTTATGACCTCGCAAGTGCCTAATTCTTAATTCTAGGGCGTTGACCCAAGGGGAAGTGCCAGATTTTCCAGCGTTTTCCGTGATCATACCCTTGACGAAATGTGATGATTCCCCCCATGCTCCCTGTCACGTTCGGCCCTTGGGCTGAAGTGTGATAAAAATCGACCTTCCACGGGTCGAGCGAACCGTCCCATAAGGTGGCGGACAATCAGGAAGAGGTTACTAATGAACAAATCCGTATTTTTTGGCGCGCTTGCTGTCGCCGGTATGTCAGCAGGTGTTGCTGCGGCTGGGACACTCGACGACGTTAAGGCGCGCGGCAAGCTGAACTGCGGCGTGACAACTGGTCTTGTGGGCTTTGCTGCCCCTGACGCGAATGGCGAATGGAAAGGCTTTGACGTTGCGGTATGCCGCGCTGTTGCAGCTGCCGTTTTGGGTGACGCGACTGCCGTTGAATTCGTACCAACCACAGGTAAGACACGTTTTACCGCGTTGGCTTCTGGCGAAATCGACATGCTGGC
>CAZWSE010000153.1:0-5752 GCA_964636575.1 uncultured Sulfitobacter sp.
CAAAATCCCAGCGTACACGGACCCTTCAGACCAACGCACCGGACCACAATGACGCCACCAACCGACAAAACGCAGCCAAAACGATCCGGACTTCTGGTTTGGGGGTTCTGGCTCAGCGTGATCCTATCGGTAACAGCAGCCCCCCTCAGCCTGTTCTACATCATGCTGATGATGCAAGCCTCCGACGTACCGTTCCAAGCCATGCTGCCACTGATCTTCGCAGGGGTCGCCTTCGCACACACGGCGGTTCTCAGCAGAGACTACAACAACGCAGAAACAGCAGTCCCGCTGACGCTCCACGGAGCAATCGCAGCAAGCGGATGCGTCGCAGTGATCGGACTCTGCACAAGCCTCGTACAAACAAAAGACGGGGAAATACTCTTCCCCTTCGTCGTGATAGGGGCACTCATCTCAATCGCAGTCTGTGAAAGCTTCGTGCAACGGATGCGGACCCGATAAAACGGGATGTTTTGACATCGACCAAAGCTCGGCTAACCTAGAAACAACCGCACCAGACCAGAGGAACGACCATGCTCCGAATGATCCTTTGCACGACCTTCATCGGCACCGCATCCATCAGCGCCGCGAAAACACCGCTGATCGACAGCCAGCAAACAGCGGCCAGCGCTTGCATCGATTACGAAGGGACATACGCGCAGATCATCGAACGGTGCAAATCGGGGCTCAGCGCGACAGGGGCCAGCAAAGTACAACGGCTGGATATGATGTGGTCACTCGGATGGGCCTATCTGGACACGGACCAATACGAGCAATCAGAAGCGGTGTTCAAAGACATGCTGGATCTTAACCCTGATGCGGTTGAGGCCATGAACGGGCTGGGGTGGCTGGCAGAAGAAAAAGACGAATACCGAAAAGGATACGGGTTCTTCCAAACCTCGGTTGCGACAAACCCAACGGCCAGCGGGCTGTCAGGGCTTAGCAAAACGCAATATGAACTTGGGGACATCGATCTGGATACAGCGATAGAGCTTCTGGAAGCGGCGCTCTCACTTGATCCGGACTATGGATATGCACTGCGGGAACGGGGGTGGATGCTGTTGAACGCAGATCAGGATGCACGCGCCGAAACCGCCTTCGGGGAAGCACTGGGATACAACCAATACGATGAAAACGCGCTTCTGGGCATGGCACGGGCGCTGCGGAACCAAGACAAATACACAGATGGTCTGGGGTACGTGAACACACTGCTGGACCGCGATCCAGACAGCTACTTTGGGTATGCAGAACGGGCGTTAATCCTGTTTCATCTGGATCGGGACAAACAAGCGATCAAAGATGCGGATCGGGCGATTTCAATGCGGCCGGGGTCCACGTCAGGATATGTGACTAAGGCGCGGGCCTTGTCGGCTTTGGGGCAACGGGCAGATGCACTTACGCTTCTGGACGGGGCGCTGGAAAAGACAGGGCCAAGTGCGTTCATCACCTATTGGCAGGCGGATCTGTTGACCAAAGACAACCGTTTTGCAGATGCGGTTACCGTGCTGAACAGGTCGGTTGAGCGTGGGGTGGCTGATCACTACGACTACCGTTTGATGGGCTATGCGCTGATTGAACAAGACAAGTTCGATGAGGCCCGTAAGGTGGTTGATCTGGCGCTCGCGGAGTCTCAGACATCCTATTCCGTCTATCTCGACGCCATTTTGATGGTGGAAGCAGGTCAGATGGATGACGGGGTAGCGCGCTTTGATACGGCCATGTCTAAGGGCCTCGCAGCCTACCGTGTCGGTGATTTCAACAAGCGTTTGATCCGCATGGGAGAGATCAAACGCGCGATTGAGCTGCGCGCGAAATACAAATCCGCCAGCGACTAAGCGGGAATATTGGCCCGTTTGAGCCTGCGTTAACCATTTTTTTGAGACGGCTGCGGGTGCAGCACAACCGATGACCATCGGGATTTCCTGTCGCGTTTTCAGTGGCCTTCTGCACTGCAACATCGTTTCTGCACAGCAGCGGTATACAATGGTATTCCGTTAACCCATTAAAAACACTTGATTTTTTCGGCTCGGATGCGATTTTGTACGGTGACAGACGTAGGAGGACGCACATCATGGACCAGATCAACCTAGGCGCTTGGATCGACCGCGGCCAGCAAACGATCGGTGGCGTTTCCGCTCAAACTTCTGCAATGATCCATGCCGTGCTCGGCCAACCCGGCACAACTGCACCTCGACATGCTGACCAAATGCCCCCCCTCTGGCATTGGTATGCGTTCCCGCCGACAGCTTCGATGGATGAATTGGGTGTGGATGGTCACCCGCGCGTCTCAGACTTCATGCCTCCGGTACGTCTCAACCGTCGGATGTGGGCGGGTGGAAATCTTGAGTTTTTCAAGCCCATCCACATCGGTGACACTTTGACCCGCACATCCCGTGTTGCAAAAATTACGGAAAAGGACGGCGCAACTGGCCCGATGGTTTTCGTGAAACTTGAGCACGACATTATGGGCCGCGACGGTCTGGCGATCCGCGAACAACAAGACATTGTATACCTCGAAATCCCCGACAGCTTCCGCGCGCCGAAACCAGTGCCCGCGCCAAAAGCGCCGGATGTGGCCGAGGTCAAAGCAATGACCGCCCCCATGCTGTTCCGCTATTCCGCCATCACCTTCAATGCCCACCGCATCCACTACGATCTGCCCTACACCCGCGACGTCGAACACTATCCTGATCTTGTTGTGCATGGTCCGATGCAGGCCAATTTGCTGATGGATATGGCCGTGCGTCACAAAGGCGCTGTGCCGCGGCTCTTTAGTTTTCGCGGCGTGCATCCCGTGTTTTGCCCGTCCGAGGTCGGCATGTCCGCTGTCAAAACAAGCGACGCCGAATGGAACCTGTGCACCACGACCGACGCTGGCCATCAAGGCATGCAAGCCACCGCAATCTGGGAGATATAAGACAATGACATCGATCCTCGAAGGAATGCGCGTTGTAGAAGGATCGGCCTTTGTTGCTGTGCCCTTGGCTGGCATGACACTGGCCCAAATGGGCGCAGATGTGATCCGCTTTGACCGCATTGGTGGCGGTCTCGATGCGCATCGCTGGCCCGTGGCGCCCTCCGGTCAAAGCCTGTTTTGGGCAGGTTTGAACAAGGGTAAACGCTCCGTTGCCGTCGATATGAAAAGCCCTGAAGGTAAGGAACTCGTCACTCGCATTATCACCGCGCCCGGTGATGACGCTGGCATGTTCCTGACCAACCTGCGGGTTCGGGGATGGATGGATTATGAAACACTCACGCAACATCGCAAAGACCTGATCATGGTCACCCTGATGGGCGACCGCCATGGTAATCCGGCCGTTGACTACACGGTTAACCCTGCGCTCGGTATTCCTGACATTACAGGCCCCGAAGGCAGTACCGATCCTGTCGCACACGCCTTGCCCGCGTGGGATCTGATTGCTGGCAATCTCTGTGTCAGCAGTTTGCTCGCCGCCGAGCGCCACCGCCTGCGCCGCGGCGTTGGTCAGGATGTGGAACTGTCTTTGAAGGACGTGGCCGCTGCAACGCTAGGTCATCTGGGGATGATCGGCGATGCGCTTGTGAACGAAGGTAAACGCGAAAAGGGGGGCAACGCTCTCTATGGTGCCTACGGCCACGATTTCATCTGCGCCGACGGCCGCCGCGTCATGGTCATCGGGCTGACCTATCGTCAGTGGACAGGTCTGGTCAAGATGACCGGAACCGAGGCTCAGATGCGTGAGCTGTCCAAACGTACGGGCCGAGACCTGATCGAAGAAGGCGCCCGCTGGGACCTCCGCCACGAAATCACAGCGATCCTCAAGCCCTGGTTCGCCGCACGTCAAGTGTCTGATTTCGCGTCAGAATTTACGGCAAAAGGCCTCACGTGGTCCGAGTTTCGCACCATCCCCCAAGCCCTCGCCGAAGACCCCGACCTGTCCACCGCGAACCCCATGTTCAAAGAACTGGACCAACCCGGACTGGGCAAATTCCCCGTACCATCCTCCCCCGTCAGCTTCTCCGAAAGCCCCCGCCAAGACCCGGTCGCCGCCCCCGAGTTAGGCGTTCATACAGAGGAAGTTTTGGGAGATGTGGTCGGCATGGACGACCGAGAAATCGCTGATTTGTTCGACAACGGCATCGTTCAAAGCCCAACTTTCGCAGTCGAGCGAACAGCGGCCTGAGAACCGTGTCTAAAGCCCCTTGATATTGGCGGGCCCATACCTTAGGCAGCCTGCAGGTCTTAGGGGTTTAGCTCAGTTGGTAGAGCATCGGTCTCCAAAACCGAGGGTCGTGGGTTCGAGTCCCTCAGCCCCTGCCAAGACCTCAAAACTCCAACATTTTTAGGGCTCCAGCTGTTTTTCGGGATGGTTAGGTTTCGCGGCGAAACCTGTTTTTGGCGTTAACCCTTTGTTAAATATATCTAAAAACTGATTTTACGCGCGGAGTGAAACTGCGCGGAGACGACGGGCGTGGCGGGGCTTTTCGTTGCAAGTTGGAGCGGGTGGACGTAGGCTATCCCTATGAAACATGTGCCTAAACAAACCACAGACGAAGCGCTTATTCAGGAATTCTTGGACAAGGGCGGGAAAGTTAGCGTTGGGAAGACGAAACCGCCGAAGCCGGAACTGGGCCTCAGCAAGAACGTCTGGAATGCAAAGCTGACCAAGGAAGAGAAAGCGGCCCGCGACGGGAAGTAGGGTGCGGGTGTTGCGATTGGGCTGATTATGCCCCGCCCAAGACCTTCAAGGCGGCTCTCATAGTGTCCAGCTCGGTGGCCTTGATCTCTCGCTTGTTCTTGCCAAAGACGACGGGCATCGACGCCAGGCCTGTTGCAATATCCATTGCACGAGCTTGGACGGTCTCAGCGTCGACAATCTCGTCCAGCACGCCCGCGTCCAGAGCAGTTTGCACATCCAAATCTTCGGACAAAACGGCCATGCGTGTCAGGTATTTCGGCGAGATACGTGATTTGGCCAGCGCGATCAGCAGATCACCAAGGTCCATGCCAATGCGACTTTCCGGCATACTGTACTTATAGGGGCCTTCCGCGCCGACACGGTAGTCGCAGACCATCAAAAGGAAGATCCCCATGCCGATGCCGTGCCCTTTGCACGCAGCGACAAGCGGGCGCGGGAAATCGAGCATGCGGATCAGCATCGAAAAGCCATCGCGGACTTGTGCCCTTGCCTGATCCTGCCCCTTCGCAAATTCTTTGAGATCAAAGCCTGCCGAGAAAACCTTGTCGCGGCCCTGAAGTACCACGGCCTTGGCCTTATCGGCTTCGGCCTTGTCCAGAGCATCGTTCATCGCTTTGGTGAATGTCGGGTTCACAACATTGAGTTTGCCATCATCCATTGTGAGAACGGCAACATCGTTTTCGAGTGTATATGAAATCATTTTGGAACCTGCCCCGCTGCGGTAACGTTTTCTCGTGCTTCTCGGGAAGTTGGTAGTGGAGCTTTAGGATTTGGCAAAGCCCCAAAGCCGGAAACGCCACGTAAATTGGGGGGACTAGGGGAGGGGTCTTGGCGGTTGCGGGGGGCAAAGCAGGCCCCGCTGCGGTTTGCAAACGAAGGCCATCGACTTTGAAACACGTACTCGGGCGGGAAGCGGACCTTAGCTGCACGGTGCACAAAGGTTTTCTAAGCGGACTTAGCGGGCATTGACGTTTGGGCATGTTGCTGACGCAGCATTTTCGCTCAGTTGCAGTAAGGTGTATACTGCAGTGCAGCAAATTTTACCAGAGCAGCCATTCAAGCCGGTAGAATATGGT
>CAZWSE010000154.1:0-5598 GCA_964636575.1 uncultured Sulfitobacter sp.
CAAGGGCACATAATCATCGCGGTCGGGGCAACGCGGTTGATCCAACAGGCGTCATGCCCCGCCCCTGAAATCAGGTTCATGTGGGAATAGCCCAAGCGCTCAGCCGCAGTCCGCACAGCGGTCACACAGCCCTCATCAAACGCAACGGGATCGAACCCGCCAACCTTTTCAAACGCAACCGTCAGCCCCATGTCATCCGCGATTTTCTGAGCATCAACCCGCAAACGCGCCTCCATATCCTCGATCACGCTCAGCTCGGGCGAGCGGAAATCGACGGTGAACACCACCTTGCCGGGGATCACGTTGCGCGAGTTGGGGTAGACGTCGATATGCCCCGCAGCGCCCACCGCATGGGGGGCGTGGGACATTGCTATCTCGTTCACCTTTTCCAATATCCGCGCCATGCCAAGCCCTGCGTCATAGCGCATGGGCATGGGCGTTGATCCGGTGTGGCTGTCCTTGCCGGTCACGGTCACTTGGGTCCAAGACAGGCCCTGGCCGTGGGTGACAACGCCGACCTCTTTGCCTTCGGCCTCTAGGATCGGGCCTTGTTCGATGTGCAATTCAAAGAAGGCGTGCATCTTGCGCGCCCCGACCTCTTCCTCGCCGCGCCATCCGATGCGCTTTAGCTCATCGCCGAATTTCTTGCCCTCCGCATCCTCGCGGTCGTAGGCCCAATCCTGCGTGTGGATGCCTGCGAAGACCCCTGACGACAGCATCGCTGGGGCATAGCGCGTGCCTTCCTCATTCGTGAAATTGGTGACAACAATCGGGTGTTTGGTTTTCACATCCAAGTCATTCATCGTGCGGATCAGTTCCAACCCGCCCAGCACGCCAAGCACGCCGTCATACTTGCCGCCCGTCGGTTGGGTATCCAAGTGAGAGCCAACATAAACCGGAAGTGCGTCAGGGTCCGTCCCTTCGCGCCGCGCGAACATATTACCCATCTGATCCAGCCCCATGGTACAACCCGCTGCCTCGCACCAGCTTTGGAACAGGTGGCGGCCTTCGCTGTCTTCATCAGTGACGGTCTGGCGGTTGTTGCCGCCCGCGACGCCAGGGCCGATCTTGGCCATCTCCATCAGGCTGTCCCACAAGCGATCCGCGTTGATTTTGAGGTTCTCGCCGCTGGCTGCCATGGGACGCTCCGCATTTTGTTTTGACCAAATGGTAAAATAGAGGCTAACAGAGGTTAACACCCAGTCAAGTTTCCAATGCGCATGCAAAGGGCTTTGACCCGCCCTTTGCATAGAATTGAAGCATGACTGAAAAAGAACCCACCCGAATTCAGAAAAAGAACCGCGCGACCATTCTGGCCGCAGGGTTGGACGTGTTTTCAAAGTTCGGATTTCGCGGCGCGACGCTGGATCAAGTGGCCGAAGCTGCGGGCATGTCGAAACCCAATCTGCTTTACTATTTTCCATCAAAGGGAGCGATTTATACCCTTCTACTGGAACAGCTGCTTGCCACATGGCTCGACCCGCTGATCAAAATGGATGACCATGGCGATCCGGTTGAAGAGATCGTGGCCTATACCCACCGCAAACTGGATCTCGCCCGCGATTATCCGCGCGAAAGCAGGCTGTTTGCCAATGAAATGCTGCAAGGCGCGCCGCGTCTGCAAGGCGTTCTGGCCACTGATCTCAAAGCTTTGGTCGATACCAAGGCAGAGGTGATAAAAGGCTGGTCCGCTTCGGGCAAAATTGGCCCCATCGATCCCCATCATTTGATCTTTTCGATTTGGTCCCTGACCCAACACTACGCCGATTTCGAAGTGCAAGTCAGCGCGGTTCTCGGGCGCGACGATTACTTTCAGGATGCCGCTGCCCATCTGGAGCAGATGATCCGAAAAAGCCTTGCTTTATAACCCAAAGGGCCGCCCGAAGGCGACCCCAGCAGGGAGAACTGCTGTCGTATCGTCTATTCCGCCGCCACCGCGCCCGGGTTGTTCGGATGCGTTGTCCAATTGGCGTATTCTTTTTCCACGACCTTGCCCGTGCGCGGGTCGACTTCGCCCGCCTTCATGGGTTCCATCGTGATGCAATGTTCTACAGGGCAGACATCGACACACAGGTTGCAAGCCACACATTCCGCGTCGATCACTGTAAAGGTCCGGTCCTCGGACATGGCAATCGCTTGGTGGGATGTGTCTTCGCAGGCCGCAAAACAGCGTCCGCATTTGATGCAATCATCTTGATTGATCTTGGCTTTGGCCACGTAATTCAGGTTCAAATACTGCCAGTCCGTCACATTGGGCACGGCCATGCCGATGAAATCGGCAGTGCTTTCGTGGCCTTTTTCGTCCATCCAATCGGACAGACCCGAAATCATTTCCTGAACAATCTTAAACCCGTAGGTCATGGCCGCCGTACAAACCTGCACATTGCCACACCCGAGCGCCATAAATTCCGCCGCATCGCGCCACGTGGTGATCCCGCCGATGCCCGATATGGGCAGGCCTTGGGTCTCGGCGTTGCGCGCAATCTCGGACACCATCGACATCGCAATCGGCTTCACCGCAGGGCCGCAATAGCCGCCGTGACTGCCCTTGCCGTCGATCGAAGGTTCGGGTGACATGCTGTCCAAATTCACAGAAGTGATCGAGTTGATCGTATTGATCAGACTGACCGCATCCGCCCCGCCCTTCATCGCCGCCGCTGCAGGCTTGCGCACATCGGTGATGTTGGGCGTCAGCTTCACGATCACCGGTTTATCGTAGTATTGCTTGCACCAACGGGTGACCATTTCGATGTATTCAGGCACTTGGCCCACGGCAGCCCCCATGCCCCGTTCGGACATGCCGTGCGGACAGCCGAAATTCAGCTCTATCCCGTCGGCGCCTGTCTCGGTCACTTGGGGTAGAATGTCTTTCCACGCTTGTTCCTCACACGGAACCATCAAGCTGACGATCATCGCGCGGTCAGGATAGTCGGCCTTAACGCGGGTGATTTCCTCTAGGTTGGTTTGCAATGGCCGGTCGGTGATCAGCTCGATGTTGTTCAACCCCAAAAGCCGCCGATCCGCGCCATAAATCGCGCCATACCGCGGGCCATTGACGTTGACCACGGGCGGTCCTTCGGAGCCGAGCGTTTTCCAAACCACCCCGCCCCAGCCTGCTTCAAAGGCGCGGCGGACGTTGTATTCTTTGTCCGTGGGCGGCGCCGAGGCCAGCCAGAACGGGTTGGGGGATTTGATCCCCAGAAAGTCTGTAGTGAGGTCAGCCATTGTCATGTTCCTCCGTTCAGGTGTGCGTGAATATCCATTGCTGCGTCGCGCCCTTCGGCCACGGCTGTGACGGTCAGATCATCACCGCCGGATGCGCAGTCCCCGCCTGCCCAAACGCCTTTGCGGCTGGTGCGACCTGCCCCTGCAACGCCGATTTTTGAACCGTCTCTGGCAAGCCCACCATCCGTGGTCAGCGTCTGCCCGATGGCGCGAAACACTTGGTCGGCTGCGATGCGAATGGTCTCTCCAGTGCCGGTCAGCTTACCGTCTTTGACGCCCGTATATTCAAGTTCAACTTCTGCCGCTAACCCATTGCCATGGATCGCTTTTGGTTGAACATTGAACATCAGCTTAACCCCATGAGAGGCAGCCAAGTCTTGCTCGTAGCGGCTTGCGCTCATGGCGGCGCGGTCGCGGCGGTAAGCGATGGTGACGGTCTCAGCCCCAAGCAATTTCGACTGCACAGCCGCATCCACGGCTGTCATGCCTCCGCCGATCACAACGACATTGCGCCCGACCGACAGTTTGCGAAGATCTGAGGCTTGGCGCAGGTCAGCGATGAACGACACTGCGTCTTCAACCCCTTCCTTATCAGCACCTTCAATCGACAGCGCATTCACCCCGCCGAGGCCAACCCCGATGAACACGGCGTCATGGCTTTCGGTCAATCCGTCCAGTGACAGGTCCACGCCCAGCGCCTTGTCCGTTTCCAACGTGATCCCGCCAATACCCATCAGCCAGTCGACCTCTCGCGCGGCGAAATCATCGGTCGATTTATAGGCGGCGATCCCGTATTCGTTCAGCCCCCCTGCCTTGGGGTTAGCGTCATAGATCACCACATCATTGCCAAGCATCGCAAGCCGGTGCGCACAGGCCAAGCCCGCAGGCCCAGCGCCCACAACAGCGACACGTTTGCCAGTGCTTGCGGCGCGGGTATAGGGATGCGCATTTCCTGCCATCAGATGATCGGTCGCAAAGCGTTGCAAACGGCCGATCTCAACCGGTTTTCCTTCGGCAGCTTCGCGCACGCAGGCTTGTTCGCACAGGTCTTCTGTGGGGCAAACACGGGCGCACATGCCGCCCAAGATATTCTGATCGAAGATCGTTTTGGCGGCCGCCGCAGGGGTGCCGGTGCTGATTTGGCGGATGAACAGCGGAATATCGATGTCCGTTGGACAGGCGGTAATGCAGGGCGCGTCATGACAGAAATAACAGCGGTCGGCGGCCACTGCGGCTTCGTGCGGCACCAATGGCGCATGCAGGTCAGAGAAGTTTTCTGCCAATTCAGCCGCACTAAGACGCGCGTCAACGATACCGGATGTACGAGGATTGTTCATATGTGATCCTACAGTGATGCGTTTGAGATCACTGTGGCACAACTTATTTTTTTATCAAACGGTAAAATTTCACTGTGTTGAAAATTCCGCCGAAACACAAAAGGCCGCCCTGAAGGAGCGGCCTTTGCATTGTTTTTGAGCAAATATTAGCTGGCAACGGCCGTCATAAAGCGGTCGCGGATCACAACAGGGTCTTTTGTGATAACCGGCAGCTTGATGTTTCCGCTGTCGCATTTGACCACGATCACCGTCATTTTCTTGCTATCAATCGCCTCTTGCAGAACCTTGCCGGTGTCCACATCACGGCACACCAACACATTATCGCATCCACAGGCTGCAGCCACCGCTTCGAGCTTGGTTTTTTTGCCCGCATAGGTCGGCTGATCACCCGTAGAGCCATAAGACCCGTTATCAATAATAAGCAGAATGTAGTTGTCCGCCACGTTGTTGGCGATGGTCGGAAGCGTTCCGAGGTTGGTCAAAACCGATCCATCCCCGTCGATTGAAATGACGGTCTTGGGTTGCGCCAAGGCCAGCCCCAACCCGATGGAAGATGCCAGACCCATAGTGCCGAGCATGTAAAAGTTGGTCGGCTGATCGTCGATCATATGCAGCTCTTGGCTGGGCAGACCGATGTTACAGACAACCAGTTCGTCACGAATGATGGGCGCGATGTCGCGCAGGATTTCTGATCTGATCATTGGTCGCCGTAGCCTCCCCAGAAAGACGCATCCGTCAGGATCGCCACAGGTTTGTTGCACATGAAGGTGTATTTCAGGATCGCATCCAGCTCATCCGCGTCCGATTCCTTGTGGAAGTGATAGGTCGGGATGTTCAGCTGGCTGAGCAGCGCTTTGGTGTGCACCGCCATTTCCACCTGACAGGCAACGGGTTCGCGCAGTTCACCACGGTAGCTGATAATCATGGGAAGCGGCATCCGGTAGTACTGGGTCAATGTGGCCAGCGTGTTGATGGTCACCCCAATGGCGGTGTTTTGCATGATGATCGCAGGGCGTTTGCCGCCCATAAAGGCACC
>CAZWSE010000155.1:0-5575 GCA_964636575.1 uncultured Sulfitobacter sp.
GACGCGGCGTAGATGATGTGCCGGACTGAGGTGGGGGATTTTGGATAGGTCTGCTATGCCGGACGAAGCAGTCATTGATATTATGGGTGCTAACGACCGCAGACAGCTGAAAGCGAACGCTCAAGACGAGATATCGGGACCTGAGCCGAACAGTGCTTGAGATCACTTCAGAATTTATTCAGTCCATAGTCAACTTTGCCGATAGAGCCGATCCATAAGAAGCGGTGTGAGATACATTGGCACTTGATAGCACCCTAGAAATACTAGCAAAGGCTCAGCAGTCGCAGGTGAAAGTGCTACGAGAAAGATGGCGAAGTTGCGATTACCTGCCACTATGGAAACAGGTGCCAGTTCAGTCCGCGGCACAACAGGTCGAAAGAGCATGAAACTCAGAACTTGCATGCCAATATTCACGGCAAAGGCGAGGGCCAACCAACCTGCAACAGCGCTGATAGAGTCGGCTAAAGCTGGTCGCAGAGCCGCCATGAGGCCGATCACGATAATGCCAAGGGCTACCGTCATGGCGCCATCTAACGCGCTCGTCTGCTGAATGCTTGGGTGAGGCAGCAACGTGCTTCGCACAAAGAAGCCCAATCCCATCGCAAATATGATTGCGACCAGCGCTCGCAGCGCAGGGACCACAATGGTTGTCACGTCGCTAAACTGCGGCAGCAACCACAAGACGGGCAACATAGTTAGGGGCAATAACGCGGTGCCTACAATCAACAACCGGAATGCCGGTTCGGGATCGGCCCCAAGAATAGTCGCGAAATTCGGGCTGCCGCTCACCGATGGCGCGGCAAGGACCAGCACGCAAGCGAGCACATAAGGCGATGCCCCAATCCCGAAAAGCAGAGCCAAGCCTATGGTCGCAATAGGCAAGACAAGTTGTAGTGTCACAACCAGTGCCAATGTTGTCCGAAGATTTGACAAACCATGCCGTGCTCGGATTGGGCCGATCCGTAGGGCGACCAGAAACAGCAATGCCATCACCAGAAGCGGAAGAACGGGCGTCAGGGCGCTCGCGACAGCTGGCAACATAAGCCCCGCGATCAACCCCACGGCCAGCCCCGCGCGGCCATGGCGCGACACAAAAACGAGCGCCGAGATAAGCGGTCTGATCATATTTTTGTTCACCCATGCTGTCTCGTTGCCAAGGACACATATGACAGCTGGATGTGTCAATCGATGTGACGCGTCAAGCTTCCCTTTCTGACGGCTCTGTGGGACTGTTTTGTGCAAGCGAAGGGTTTGGGCATGAAGATCATTGTTGTGGGCGCGGGGATTGTCGGGGTGTCATGTGCGATTTGGCTGCAACGTGGAGGTCATGACGTGACGATCGTCGATCGCGCGGGCCCGGCGTCTGGTACGAGCCACGGAAACGCGGGTGTATTGGCTGCGGGCGCGGTCGTTCCCGTGACGGTTCCCGGGCTGTTGCGCAAAGCGCCAAGGATGTTGTTCGACCGCGATGCTCCGTTATTTCTGAGGTGGGGCTATTTGCCGAAACTGTTCCCGTTCCTTACGAAATACCTTGGGTACGCCACAGATAGCCATGTGGATGTTTACGGCGCAGCGATGGGATCATTGATGCACGATACATTGGACCAACACCGCGCACTCGCGAACGGAACACCCGCCGCGCGTTTTATTCACCCAGACGATTACTGCTTCGGCTATGCAACCCGCGACGCATTTGAAAACGATGCCTACGCTTGGGAAAAGCGGCGTGCGGCGGGGGTTGAGTTTGAAACCATGAGCGGGTCGGATTACGCGCTGCGAGATCCGTCGTTTGGCGCATCCTTTGACACTGTCGTGGCTTGTAAAAACCATGGGCGCATTTCTGATCCCGGGGCCTATGTCAAAGCGCTCGCGGATCATTTTGTGGAACAAGGCGGTACATTACAAATCGCTCAGGTGGACGATATAGATGTTGACGCAAGCACAATCACGGGCCTGCAAACGTCTGACGGGCCCATGACTGCCGATCATATCGTATTTGCTATGGGCCCTTGGTCCAAAGACATCGCGCACAAGCTTGGGGTCAAAGTTCCATTCGAAAGCGAGCGTGGCTATCATCTTGAATTCATCAACCCCAGCATCATGCCATCGGCGCCGATGATGGTCGCAAGCGGCAAGTTTGTGCTGACACCGATGGAGGGCCGTTTGCGCGCGGCTGGTGTCATCGAATTTGGCGGGTTGGAAAATGAGCCTGCCCGGGCACCGTTCGACATGTTACGCCGCCAAGTCGCTGCCATCTTGCCGAATATGAGCTATGATAATGTCGTGGAATGGATGGGCTACCGCCCTGCCCCGGCCGATAGTTTGCCGCTAATCGGGGCCAATGATACCCAAGGCAAAAGTTACAGCGCGTTTGGGCATCAACACGTCGGCTAGACAGGTGGTCCCAAAACGGGTCGGATCATTGCTGATCTGATCGGCGGGAAGAAACCAAACATTGATTTGGGAGCCTTTGATCCGATGAAATATACTGCGCGTTAGCGTGCTACCGTCTGGGAGGACACATGACACTTCTTAAATCAGTTACCGTAACCGCGTTCGGCGCAATGTGGCGACATCTGCGCTGGCAGATGGCCACGCGCAATCGTGGGACATGCCGATGGCCTATGCCGCCACGAACTTTCATTCCGAACATGGTGTGATCTTTGCGGATCTCGTACGCGACTATACGGGCGGCGCGATCGACATCACAGTTCATCCGGGCACTATCTTTGCGGCCGTGTCGGGATCATCCGCCGCAACGCTGACCACCGTTGGCAAAATGTCGATCCCTGAATTGCGCAAGCGCGGCTATCCTGAATACATGATCGTTGGTACGCTGGCTGGGGCGGCAACATTGGGCCTGATGATCCCGCCATCGCTGACGCTGATCGTGTACGGGGTGTCGATCAATGAAAGCATCATCAAACTCTTTATGGCAGGTATCATTCCGGGTCTCGTTCTTGCGGGGTTGTTCATGTCCTATATTGTGGCGTGGCATTTCTTTGCGCCCTCCCAGCGGCCTGAACCAGAACCCCGTATCTCTCTAGGCGAGATGCTGGCCGAGAGCCGCTTTCTTATCCCGGTGCTATGCTTGGTGTTCGCTGTTATCGGGTCGATGTATTTCGGTTGGGCAACGGCCACTGAGGCTGCCGCCGTGGGCGTTTTGGGTGCACTTACTTTGGCGATGTTTCAGGGCTCGCTGTCACTCTCAACCTTCTTTGAAAGTCTCATGGGGGCGACCCGCACGTCGGCCATGATCGCGCTGATCCTCATGGGTGCTGCGTTCTTGTCCCTGTCGATGGGGTTCACCGGTTTGCCGCGCGCATTGGCCGCCTATATTGACGGGTTGAACTTGTCGCCTATCACCCTCATCGCAGCGCTGACAGTCTTCTATGTCATACTTGGCATGTTCCTAGATGGCATCTCGTCCGTCGTTTTGACGATGGCGATTGTAGAGCCAATGATCCGCCAAGCGGGGATCGACCCAATTTGGTTTGGTATCTTCATTGTGGTCGTCGTCGAAATGGCGCAAGTCACCCCGCCGATCGGCTTCAATCTATTCGTGCTGCAAGGCATGACCCGCCATGAGATTGGCTATATCTCGAAAGTCGCACTGCCCATGGTTGGCTTAATGCTTTTGATGATCGTATTGCTTGTCGCATTCCCAGAGCTCGCGACATGGTTGCCAGATAACATCCGGCAATAGAGATGCCTTCGGTTACGGTCCTTCAACTCGACACTGATTTCCCGAGGATTGCGGGCGATGTCGGGTCCCGGGACACCTACGTTGATGACATCGAAATTCTGCGTATCTCTGGTGCATCGGTTGACCAGATCGTCAGCGAAAATCCCGCTTCGATAGCGATAGCTCCGTTTGAAGCCGCCACCCTAAAGGCGCGCGGCGACATCATCGTCACGTCCTGCGGCTTCCTGTCATTTTGGCAAGACCACCTCGGGAGTTTAACGGACCAACCATTCATCAGCTCCGCGCTGACCGCTCTGCCTGCTTTGCGCAGCCGTTACGCTGCACGTGACATCCTGACCGTTACATTTGATAAAAATAGCCTGAACGAGAACCACTTTGGCGAACAGCGCACGGACGTCATTGGTCTGCCCGAAGACATGCATTTGCGTCAGGTGATATCCAGAAACCTCGCAACGCTTGACGTGGAACGGGCATCGAAAGAAATCACCGATTTTATTGCTTCGAAACGCCAACCGAACCACAAACATATCTTGTTGGAATGTACCAACCTGCCCCCCTACAAGCGGGTAATCACGGCCCAAACGGCCTTGCCGGTCACAGACATATTAACTTGCATGGAAGCGGCCCGAGCAGGCACAATCCAACCATCATTCTTGTAACGGACCAATCCAATGACGACCGATTTTGCCAAAGCCAAGCAAACCGGCACTCGGTCGATCCCGGTCATCGACGTGTCAGGCGCAATTTCCGGCAAGGACATCCAAGGTGTTGCGGACGCGATCCACGCGGCGGCCATCGATCACGGGTTCTTCTACATCCGTGGCCATGGAATTGACCCCGCTTTGATGGAACAGGCCTTTGCGGTGTCCAAAGCCTTCTTTGACTTGCCGGACAACGAAAAAAGTAAAATCGCGGTCGACACCAACCAACGTGGTTGGATGGCGCAAGGTATGTCTCGGCTGCAAGGCTCCAGAACCCATGATCTGAAAGAAGTCTTCTTTTGGGGCGCAGAAACTGCTGCTGATGACGTCGACGTCTTGGCGGGCAAACCCCTATGTGCCGTGAACCAATGGCCTTCTGATTTTCCCCGTCTAAAGGCTGATCTAACGCCGTATTATGACGCCGTTTGCCATATGGCGCGGAAGGTCATGGCGGCGGTTGCTGTCAGCCTTGATCAATCTTCTGATTTTTTTGATGCGGCTTATACAAAGCCTCTCGCACGTGGTCAGCTGGTCTATTATCCGGTCTCGACGGAGGCCGATGAAGCTGAGGAACGTTTTGGTGTGGCCCCTCACACAGACTTCGGTGTCCTCACCGTTCTGCTGCAAGACAACAGTGGCGGGCTTCAGGTCAGATCGAAGTCTGGCGGCTGGATCGAGGCACCGCCAATTGAAGGCACGCTGGTTTGCAATATCGGTGATCTGCTTGCGCGGTGGAGCAATAACAGGTTTGCCTCAACCATGCACCGCGTGATCAACCGCTCGAAAGGCGCGCGGTATTCCATACCGGTTTTCTTTGATCCTCATACGGACACGATTGTTGACCCAATTGATCTAGGCGCCACGGTTGCAGAAAGTGCATATCCACCGGTTCGTGCGGGCGAGCACATCGCAAGCCGCAACTCGAAAAGCTTTTCCCAATACAAGGCCTGAAGTCGGTAGCTCGGCTTATGATTTCAATCATTGAAAACTGGCAGCGGGTCTGGAAGGGCCTAGGAAACGAGTTGTGATAGCTAACGGCCCACATAATGTGCGGCTAATGTCGGACTTTGGTCGCGTGCTGTCATTTGGTCAGATCGCAGCATTTGTCACTTCGGGCTCAAACTGGCCCTTCGCAGCGACCTCACGACCGTGCAACACTGCCTCAGAC
>CAZWSE010000156.1:0-5478 GCA_964636575.1 uncultured Sulfitobacter sp.
CAGCTGGATAGAGCGCTGCCCTCCGAAGGCAGAGGCCAGAGGTTCGAATCCTCTATGGTCCGCCACTGCCGTCTAGCTAAAGAGATCATGCGCCAGTTCAAGCGCGTCCACCAGCACGTCAACTTCGTCGGTTGTGTTGTACATGGCAAAGGACGCACGGCAGGTCGCGGGAACGCCGATATGTTCCATCAAAGGCCCCGCACAGTGTTGGCCCGCACGCACGGCAACGCCTTTTTTGTCGAGGATCGTCGAGATGTCATGGGCATGGGCCGCGCCATCGATTGTAAAGCTAAAGATTGCGCCCTTGGTGGCCGAGGTGCCTTGCACCTGAAGCCAGTTCAAACCCTGCAATCTGTCACGAGCATAGTCGCGCAGGCTGTCTTCATGGGCGGCTATCGCCTCCATCCCGACATCCATCATATAGTCCAGCGCCACACCCAACCCGATGGTTTGCACGATGCCGGGTGTGCCTGCTTCGAACTTCATGGGCGGATCGTTGTAGATCACCTGATCGCGGTAGACTTCCTTGATCATATCGCCACCGCCGATGAAGGGGATCATTTCGGCCATTCGGTCTTGCCGAATATAGATCGCACCTGATCCTGACGGCCCGTAGAGCTTGTGCCCCGTAATCGCAAAGAAATCGCAGCCCATGTCGACCACATCCACAGGCATATGCACTGCGGATTGGCTGCCATCGACCAGCACTGGCACGCCCTTTTCGCGGGCTGCCGCACAGATGGTTTTGACGTCCACCTTGGTGCCCAAGACATTCGACATCTGGGTCACCGCAATCAGCTTTGTGCGTGGGGTGATGGCATCGATCACGGCTTGCGGATCCAGATCACCGGCAGCATCTGTTTCGACCCATTTGATCACAATGCCCTGCCGTTCGCGCAAGAAATGCCAAGGCACGATATTGGCGTGGTGTTCCATGATCGACAGGATGATCTCATCGCCCGCCTGCAAGTTCGGCATGGCCCAGCCGTAGGCGACCAGATTGATCCCTTCGGTCGTGCCGGAGTTCAAAACGATCTCGTCTTCTGATCCGGCCCCTATAAAACGCGCGATCTTGCCGCGCACGGATTCGTATTTGTCGGTGGCCAGATTGGACAGAAAGTGCAGGCCCCGATGTACGTTGGCATATTCTTCCGCATAGGCAGTCGTGATCGCGTCAATCACGACCTGAGGCTTTTGAGCAGAGGCCCCGTTGTCGAGATAGACCAACGGTTTGCCGTTCACCTCCCTCGACAGAATTGGGAAATCGCTGCGGATTTTGTCGATGTTATACATAGGCTTGCGCCATTGCTGAGACCCCGATCAGGGACAAAAGAACGCTTAACCCCAAGACCAGCGCGACCATGGCCGCCACCAAGACCCCTGCAGCGTGCCAAGGGGTTTGAAACCCGTGCGCGGCTTGGATGAAGTTGATCAAGATCCAAAGGCCCGCCAGCCCGATGAACAGGATCATCAGCCCAGCCAGCCCCGGCGAGATCATCATTAAGACAAGCGTAATGCCCTGCCCCAAAACCCGAAGCGATTGTAGCCAGACCAGAAGCACCAGCATGTCTTCGAGCCGGCCCTGCCCGCCCAGTGCGCGCCCCGTCCAGAACAGCGCAAAGGCCGTCAGAACAAGCCCGCCTGCGACGATCATCAGGTAGACAACGGGCGATTTCAGCGCGACGGGCAGCTGTCCGTCAATGGGCATCGCCATGTTCGAGAGGGTGAACAAAATGGTGTTCAGCACGGCCATCAAAAACAGCGCCAGCCAAAGCGTGCTGGTATCAAGGTTCAGCGCCATCAACCGCTGTGCCGCCGTTAAAGGCGCGCGCAGGGTCTCTATCGCGAGTTCTTTGAAGTTCAGCACATCCGTCATGCCGCGCCCCGCTCTGCCGCACTTAGGCCCGCGATCCAGAACCACGCGAACACGGCCAGCCATACCAGCCCGACAAGTTGCAATTGCACCCCCGGTCCGATCAATCCGGCCATAAGGCCCAGCAGTAAAGCCACAGGGGTTGAGGCCAGTAAAGCCCAAGCAAAGGTAAATCTGATCCCGTAGCCTGTGATTTGACGCCGCGCGATCTTCGACAGCCCCCATATCAACGCCGTGAAGGCGTAAAGCAGTAAGGGCATGATAAAGATCCAGAAAAACGCGCTCCAGTACAGCCGTGCTTCAAGCGGTACGTCCGGGTCCAACTGCGCCTCGCGGGCCTGATAGGGGGTTGAGGCCACGAAGAACAAAAGCCCTGTGATCATCACAAACAGCAGTAGCCGCACCTCATTGCGTCCCTGCGCCAGAAAGCGATCAATGACGCGGCGCGGGCCTTTGTAGGTGGCGACGATATCTTGGGTAAGGGCCATCTTAGCTGCTGTGTCGGGACAACCAACCGGTCAAACGGTCTACGATTTGCTCGGCCAGGGTTTCGTCTTCGATCTCGGCAACGGCTTCGGCAAGGAAGGCCAGCGTCAGCAGATTTGTCGCCTCATCCACAGGCACCCCGCGTGAGCGTAGATAGAACAGCGCATCCTCATCAATCGCGCCTGAGGTCGATCCGTGCGAACAGACAACATCATCGGCGTAAATCTCAAGTTCCGGTTTGGCGAGGAACTGGCTGTCATCGTCCAGCAAAAGCGACTGGCTGATCTGATAGCCATCGGTTTTCTGCGCATCCTTCTGGACCAGAATTTTGCCCTGAAACACGCCCGTCGCGCCGTTGCGCAGCACCTTTTTGAACACCTGACGGCTTTCGCAGCCCACAGCGTCATGGGTGATAAAGACCGTGTCATCGTGGTGGAAATCACCGTCCCCGACACAGGCCCCCGCGACATGTGCCACCGCATCGTCGCCCGTCAGTTCCAGCACCACTTCGTTGCGGGTGAGGACGCCATTGGCGGTCAAAGTGAAGGATTTGAAGGTGGATTCAGCGCCCAAACGGCCAAACATGTGGGTGGCCGCGCGGCGTTCATGGTCACGGCCTTGGGCGCGCACGTGGTGGAACGCAGCTTTGTCGGCCACGTCGATTTCCATGCATTTGTTGAACCGCGCCGCAGCGGGGCCGTTTTCCAATACGGTCAGTTCAGCCCCTTCATCCAGCTTGATGACGTGGTGCAGGATTGCGTCTGATGTGTCGGACTTGTGCTTGTAGATCAGGCTTACGGGTTTGCTTGGCGTGCCAGTGACATGGATCAAAACACCGTCGGTCGCATAGGCCGTGTTGAGCGCCGCCAAAGGGCGCTGCACAGGTTTTTGACCCGCCTCTTCCAAAGTCCCGTAAAGCGATTTGGACCAGTGAATGTCTTTGTCCGCGACATCCGCGAGACGTTCGATTGTCAGACCTTCGAGGGACAGATCATCGGACGCATCCGCGTCGAAGACCCCATCCACAAAGACCACTTTCAGACGGTCGATGCTGTCGAACAGCACAGGCTCATCGCTGTTGAAAACAGCGGCTTTGGGCGCGTCTGCCTGAACAAGCGTGTCGGGCTGGGTGTATTTCCAGTATTCATCGCGGCGATCCGGCAGGCCCATCTGGCGGACACGGGCCAAGGCCGCTTTGCGCAAATCAGCGGTCCAGCCTGCATCTGGCAGATCAAGCGTCGTGATCCGCGCCTCTGTGGCGTCCTGTTTCAATTGTGGCAAAGCCATTACGCGACCTCCGCCAGAATGTCGGAATAGCCGTTGTTTTCAACTTCCAAAGCCAGCTCTGGTCCGCCCGTCTTCACAATGCGTCCGTCGGCCATAATGTGCACCACATCGGGTTTGATGTGATCGAGCAAGCGTTGGTAGTGGGTGATCACCAAGAACCCGCGTCCTTCGGACCGCAGCGCATTGACGCCCTCTGCGACCAGTTTCATAGCATCCACGTCCAGACCGGAATCCGTTTCGTCCAAGATGCACATCTTTGGCTCAAGCATGGCCATCTGCAGGATCTCGTTGCGCTTCTTTTCACCGCCTGAGAAGCCGACGTTGACGGGGCGTTTCAGCATATCTGCGTCGATCTTTAGCTCTTTCGCCTTGGCGCGGATCACTTTCAGGAAGTCCGCCGCTGACATCTCGTCCTCGCCACGGGCTTTGCGTTGGGCGTTCACAGCCGTGCGCAGGAACGTCATGTTGCCAACGCCCGGGATTTCAACGGGGTATTGGAAGGCCAGAAACAGGCCAGCCGCAGCGCGTTCTTCTGCTTCCATGTCCAATATGTCGGCATCGCCCAAGGTGGCAGAACCGTCCGTGACCTCATAACCGTCCTTGCCAGACAGAACGTAAGACAGGGTCGATTTGCCGGAGCCGTTCGGCCCCATAATGGCATGTACCTTTCCGGCCTCAACCGACAGATCAACACCTTTCAGGATTTGCTTGTTCTCGTCTTCAAGTTTGACGTGCAAGTTTTTGATATTCAACATTTTATGGTCTCCAAAAAGGTCTGCCCCGCGGGCCGGATGGCGCGCAGGGTGTGCGTGGGGTGTGTGTCTGAAAGTTGGGGCAAACGCCCCGCAGGATTTAGAAGATCTGGTCGATCTTGAACGAATGCATCTGGGCTTTGATGAGCCCTGATATGTCGGCTGTCTCGATTTGATGCATCAAGTCCGGATACATCTCGGCCGCAACGGGCTGGCCCAAAGTCACGGCGGCAATACCCGCTGTCGTGCCGACCAAGTGCTGGCTGTTGCGCATACCGAACATCAGCATGATCACCAACGCGCCAAGCCCCGCGACTGCGTAAGGCACCAGCAACGGCGACATATCGGCGCTGATACCGGCCAGTTTGTTCAATTCGTCCGCGTGGTTTGAGGCGACGTATTCGCCCATGAACACAAAGCCGATCCCGAAGATGCAGGCCATGAAGGCCCCGATCACACGGTTCTTTTGCTTGCGCTTCTTCTTGCCGCGCGGCGATGTGTTGTCTTTGAATTTTGCCTTGGCCAGTGACTTGCCCTCGATCGGGGCCACTGCGCCCATGACCAATCCCTCGCCCTTTTGAATGCGCTTCAAACGGTTGGCAAACTCGTCTTTCTGACGGTCCTGAGAAATGGTCATAATTAACCTCTTTGGCAGTCTGTGCCATATTGGTTAACAAAAGAGTAAGGCACGAATTTGACGTCCCCAAGGAGAGCTCAGGCAGCATTTGCCCTATTTCGCGACCCGAAATCGCTGGGATATGAGGGGTGGCGCGCATCAAATCAGCCAATCACCACGGCTGTCCCAGAGGCGCTGACCATGAGCATGTTGTTGATCACTTCGTAGTCCAGATCGACGCCCACAACCGCATTCGCGCCTGCGTCTTTGGCCCGCTGTTCCATTTCGTGCAGCGCTGTGACGCGGGCTTTGCCCATTTCTTCCTCATAGGCGGCTGATCGTCCGCCCACGATGTCACGGATGCCTGCAAAGACATCGCGGAAGATATTCGCGCCCAAGATCGCTTCGCCCACGACGATGCCTTTGTAGGCGGTGATAGACTTGCCTTCGACGGATTGGGTTGT
>CAZWSE010000157.1:0-5298 GCA_964636575.1 uncultured Sulfitobacter sp.
GCTGCACGATCTGACCGTCGCGCATCAGGGCAATCTCATCCGCCATGCGCATGGCCTCATCTGGCTCATGGGTCACAAGCAGAACAGCCGTGTCTTCTTCCTTCAACACAGCCAGCGTTTCGTCACGGATCCCGTCGCGCAAACGGTTGTCGAGCCCCGAAAAAGGCTCATCCATCAACATGATCCGTGGGCGCGGGGCAAGGGCGCGGGCCAAAGCAACCCGCTGCTGTTCGCCACCCGACAATTGATGGGGGTAGCCATCCATAAAGGACGCCAGATCAACCCGCTCCAACAGCTCTAAAGCGCGCGCGCGTTTTTCGTCTTTCGATCCACGCAGCCCGAAGGCCACGTTGTCACTGACAGTCAAATGTGGAAACAGCGCGAAGTCCTGAAACATCAACCCAATGGCACGGCGTTCAGGTGGCACGCGAAACACGGTATCGCAGATCAGCTCACCATCGACCCAAATCTCGCCGCTGTCTTGCATTTCAACCCCTGCAATCATGCGCAGGGTCGTGGATTTACCGCAGCCCGACGGCCCAAGCAGGCAGGTCACCTGCCCTGGCATAATCTGCAAAGACACGTCATCTACAACAGCGCGTCCGCCAAAGCGGCGCACGAGATTTTTGATTTCAAGTCTGGGCGTGGGAGATGTCACGCGAGGGTGCGCCTTCTTCAATCCCGATCAAAAGCATCGGATTTGACTTTGGCTATCAGGCACGGCCATGTCCCGCAACCCTGCGCGCACCCAATGCGACGGCCACAAAGCCGCAGACAAGCACCACAATACAGATCGCCAAAAGCTGTTCGTATTTGTGCCCCTCTGGCAGGATGCTGGCAAAAACAGGCCACCCACGGCCAAAATAGGCAAAGGCCCCAAGGGCCGCAGCCGCAAAGGCCACCACGTAAGACCACAGCGCTATCTGCCGACCCATCACAAGCCCGACGATCAGAACTGGCGTCAGGAACATCGACGCCGTTCCGCTTACGGCAACGGCATCAAACAGCGATGCATTCCCCCACAGCGTCAGCCACGTGCCCGCCACCATAAACACAAGCATCACAATCCGCCCGCCAATCAAGGTGCGCGGGGCCAGCTTCAGCTCTTCCACCACCAATCGCGACGCGGATGCCAACGCTGAATCGAGCGTGCTCAGTGCGGAAATCAACAATGACAGCACCAAGGCTCCAAAGACCCAAGGCGGAAACATCACGGCCCATGTGCCAATCAACTGATTGTCGTAGTCCGCCCCGACCAGTGCAGCCTGAATGCCAAACACCCCGAACGCCAGAATGCAAAGGGTCGAAATCCAAAACGCATGCAGGAACGACCGCTTCGTGGTCTCCGCGTCCGCTAGAAATCCGCGATCCATCATCACAGGGTCATGGGCGGGATAGCTGAACACCTGCAACGCAGCCACGGCCAGCAATATCCAACCATTGTATGCGCCCGACACACCCTGCGCTGTCACAACCGCACCAAGATCAAAGGCCGGATCAAAGATCAAAGCCCCAAAGGCCAGCCCGAAGACGACCAAAAAGACAGTCATTTGCAAGACATCCGTGCGCAGCGCGGCACTCAGCCCACCCCAAGCGGAATAGGCAAGCCCTGCCACGGCCACGATACAAATGGCCAAGGTCGCAGACCCCGGTGCGATAGCCCCGAAGATCAAACCGACCACCAGCAGGTTCGCGAAGACCTCTGACAGCAAACGCAGCGCGATAACGATGTTGTATAGGCCCGTACCGACGACGCCGAAATGCTCATCCAGCCAGTCTTGGACTGACAGCGCCCCATGCCGCCGCAAGCGTGACACGATAAAACCGCCCGTCAAGAACGACCCGTAGTAGGCCGCATAGGCCAAAGTCCCCGCAATACCGTAGTAGTACCCAAGGATCGCGGCGTTCATCAGCGATCTTGCGAAAATCCATGTCGTGACTTGGCTGAACACCAAAACCCACAGCCGCGGGGCACCGCCCTGCGCGCCTCGTCCTTTGAAAAAGCCTTCAACATTGGCGCGACGCGGGGCCACAGCAATTGACACTAAAAGGACCGCTCCAAAGAGCACAGACAACAAAATCGGGGACATAACACGCGGGCCTTTCAGAGGTTTGGGCAGCCTTACCAGCAGACTCCCAAGCCGTCATCAGGTGTTAGACCCGCGCACGCATTTGTGACCCGTCGCACCGCAACGGGCGGCATCGCATTAAAGGGTCATGTTGGTCCCGCCGCCATCGGCCAGCAGGTTCTGGCCGACAATGAAGCCCGCATGGACACTGCACAAAAACGCGCAAGCCGCACCGAATTCCTGACGGGTGCCATAGCGGCCCGCTGGAATACTCGCGCAGCGCTCGGCTTTGGCTTGCTCCATCGTGATGCCTTTGGCTTTGGTTACGCTTGTATCAAGCGAAATGGCACGATCTGTGGCATGGATACCGGGCAATAGGTTGTTGATCGTCACGCCCGATCCTGCAACCTGCCGCGATGTGCCCGCGACATAGCCTGTCAATCCGGCACGGGCCGAATTGGACAACCCCAAAACCGCGATGGGCGCTTTGACAGATTGCGACGTGATATTGACCACGCGCCCCCAACCGCGATCCATCATGCCGGGCAGCAAGGCTTTCATCAGGGCAATCGGGGCCAGCATATTAGCGTCGAGGGCTTTGATGAAATCATCACGGTCCCAGTCCGACCACATGCCGGGGGGCGGGCCGCCTGCATTAGTCACAAGAATATCGACACCGCTTGCAGCCTCAAGCACCGCCGCTTGGCCTTCAGGGGTGGTCACATCTGCGGCGACGGTCACGACCTCAACGCCGAACCGGTCGCGAATATCCTTGGCAGAGGCTTCAAGCGCGTCAGATCCACGGGCGTTCATCACCAGATTTACACCGGCTTCGGCCAGATTTTCGGCGCAGCCCAACCCCAAACCTTTGGACGATGCGCAGACCAATGCCCGCTTTCCTTTGATCCCCAGATCCATGTTGCTCTCCCTATAAATCAGCATTTGGCGCGACGCTAACACCTCGGCTGCCCAAGATGCCAGCGAAACACCAAACGCTTGACCACAAATTGACACAATCAAAGCGCATCAAAGCCTCTCAAATCGGAGGCATGAGTGTGAGCAACTCAGAACAATTCTCTGGCCCAGCCCAAATCCTGCCTGTCTATGCAGGCGAGACCTTTATTGTGGTGGACGGTGCCAATCTCGGCGATCCTGTTTCTTTCGCGGAAGAGCTGGTGCTGGATGACGCCTATGCCCTGTCCCGCAACGCGGAATTGGTTGAACTTGGCGTGGTCATTGGCCCCTCGCAGGGGCTCTCCATCGCGCCAGACAGCATGATCGGCCAATCCGGTGCATCCTTGTTTCTGGATTGTAGTCTGAACCTTATGTCAACGGACGGACAAACCCACGAAGCCATCGTTTTAATTGAGACCGATGACAACGGCGATGTCGCGAGCACTTATCTTCTGCCTTTGACGCCACTGGCCCACAAAACGAAATATACGCTTGTCGGGGTTGATCGCGACCGCGCCAAAGACCGCTTTGCCCAAGTCGCCTGCGTGTCCTTTTCGCGTGGGACGTTGATTACGCTGGCCTCAGGCGCGCAAGTGCCTATTGAAACGCTTGAAGCGGGACAAAAAGTACTGACCCGCGATGACGGCCCGCAAGAAATCCGTTGGATCGGGCAAACGACAACCCGCGCACAAGGCGCATTCGCTCCAATTTGCATCTCTGCGGGAACCTTGAACAACGATCATGATCTTGTGGTCAGCCCCAATCACCGTCTGTTTATCTATCAACGCTCCGACCAACTGGGCGCAGGCCGGTCAGAGCTTTTGATACAGGCGCGGCATCTGGTCAATGACGACACAGTACAAGTCTGCGAAGGCGGCTTTGTCGATTACTTCCAGCTTTTGTTCGACCGGCATCAGATCATTTACGCAGAAGGCATCGCTGCGGAATCCATGCTTGTAGACCAACGGACCCGCACCGCTTTGCCGGAAAACATCAAAACCGAACTTGAAAATGCGCCATCGGGCCATGCCCGTCGTCCCCATGCGGGTCTCGACGTGGAAAAGGCCCTTCTAGATCGCCCCAACGCCGCCGAAGTTCTTCGGCAAGCGTCACGGCGGTGAATGGTGGGTCCGGCGGATTGCTCACACGGTGTCGGACCCACCACCTTACCTAACGCGATCAAGCCAAAAAGAAACCGGCACATGATCTCAAGGCCGCTTTACCCGCAGCAGGCCGACCGATATAGGGCACCCCATGTTGGATACACCGCAAAACCGCCCCGAATTGCCGCCTGAAATCGCCCGTCGCCGGACATTTGCGATCATCAGCCACCCTGACGCGGGCAAAACCACCCTGACAGAGAAGTTCCTGCTCTTTGGGGGCGCGATCCAGATGGCGGGCCAGGTTCGCGCCAAGGGCGAAGCACGGCGTACCAGATCAGACTTCATGCAGATGGAAAAAGACCGCGGGATCTCGGTCTCGGCCTCTGCGATGTCTTTCGATTTCAAAGAATTCCGGTTCAATCTGGTCGACACCCCTGGTCACTCTGATTTTTCGGAAGACACCTACCGCACCCTTACCGCTGTCGATGCCGCCGTTATGGTGATCGACGGGGCCAAGGGCGTTGAATCCCAGACCCAAAAGCTTTTTGAAGTTTGCCGGATGCGCGATCTGCCGATCCTGACCTTTTGTAACAAGATGGACCGCGAAAGCCGCGATGTCTTCGACATCATCGACGAAATTCAGGAAAACCTTGCGATTGACGTGACCCCGGCCAGCTGGCCCATAGGGGTCGGGCGCGACTTCATCGGCTGTTACGACATTCTGCACGACCGTCTTGAAATCATGGACCGCGCAGACCGCAACAAAGTCGCTGAATCCATCGAAATCAAAGGTCTCGATGATCCGGCACTCGCGGAACACGTGCCCGCTGACCTGCTGGAAAAGCTGCTGGAAGAGCTTGAGATGGCGCGCGAATTGCTGCCGCCGCTGGACGCCAAGGCCATGCTCGACGGGACGCTGTCACCGATCTGGTTTGGATCAGCCATCAACAGCTTTGGCGTGAAAGAGCTGATGGACGGGATTGGCCAGTTCGCCCCTGTCCCGCAGGTGCAAAAAGCGATCCCACGAGAAATCGCGCCGGAAGAAAAGAAAGTCGCTGGCTTCGTGTTCAAAGTGCAAGCCAATATGGACCCAAAACACCGCGACCGCGTGGCCTTTGTGCGTATGGCATCCGGCCACTTCCAACGCGGCATGAAACTGACCCATGTGCGGT
>CAZWSE010000158.1:0-5154 GCA_964636575.1 uncultured Sulfitobacter sp.
AAGTCTATATGCGCTATACCGGCCAAGGCTGGGAAATCCCGATTGAGCTGACCGAGGATCAAGCGATGAACCCTGATGCCGCCACCTTTGAAGCGCGCTTTATCGAAGATTATTCCAAGCTGTTCGGCCGTCCTGTCGAGGGCATGGATATCGAGATCACCGTCTGGTCGGTCAATGCCACAACTCCCCCTGAAACAGTCGCGCGGATTGGTGAGACCGACGGCTCCGGCACCGCGACTGCAACGGGCGAACGCCAGCTCTTTGATGCGGCTGCGGGCAGATACCTCAACGCACAAATCGTCAACCGGTTTGACATGGCTGAAGGCGCGCGCGCCTCTGGACCAGCCGCCGTGGTTGAGGATGAAACCACGATCATTGTCCCCGCCAGCCGCGACGCCATCCGCCAGCCAGATGGCTGCATCGATTTGATCAAGAAGGGAGCTGCCCAATGACCAAAGAGCACTCAAAAGTCGCTTATCAAGTGATGTGGAACCGCTTGATCTCGGTCGTCGAAGAACAGGCACAGGCGCTTGTGCGCACAGCCTTCTCAACCTCGGTCCGCGAGGCCGGAGACCTGTCCGCCGGTGTCTACAACGCCCAAGGGCTGATGCTGGCGCAGGCCGTCACAGGCACGCCAGGCCACGTCAATGCCATGGCAGACGCGGTCGCGCATTTCATCCGCCGGATCGGGCGCGACAATATCCATGAAGGCGATGTCTATATCACCAACGATCCTTGGGAGGGCACTGGTCATTTGCATGACATCACCATGGTCACGCCGTCATTTCATAAAGGTTCCCATGTGGGGTTCTTTGCCTGCACCGCACACATCGTCGACATTGGCGGGCGCGGGTTTGGTGCAGATGCACACAGCGTCTACGAAGAAGGGCTTTATATCCCGATCATGAAGTTCGCAGATCGCGGCGAAGTTGATGAAACATTGACCCGCATTATCCGTGGCAACGTGCGCGAGCCGGATCAGCTGATCGGCGACATCTACGCGCTGGCGACCTGCAATGAAATCGGCCATCGCCGCCTGATCGAAATGATGGAGGAATTCGCCCTCGCTGATCTAAACGGCATTGCAGAGTTTATCCTCGACAATTCGCGCCGTGCCACGATTGAACGGATCGCCGCCTTACCGCAGCAATCGGCGGAAGGCGAGATGACGATGGACGGCTTTGATGCGCCCATCACGCTAAAGGTCAAAATCAGCGTTGAAGGCGACAAGATCGTATCAGATTTTACCGGCTCCTCTGGCCTTGATAAAAAGGGCATCAATTGCCCGCTGGTCTATGCCAAAGCCTATGCTTGCTATGCCCTAAAGGTCGCCATTGCGCCGGAAATCCCGAACAATGCGGCCAGCCTCGCACCATTCGAGATTGAAGCACCCGAGAACACCATCGTAAACGCGCTGCACCCTGCGCCCGTTGCCCTGCGCCATATCGTTGGTCACTTCGTGCCAGACGCAGTATTCAACGCGTTCGACAAGATCGTACCCGGCCTTGTGCCCGCTGAAGGGGCTGGGTGTTTGTGCAATTTTCAAGTGTCCTTGCGTCCGCGCACCGATGCAACCGCACCCGCCAGTGCGCGACGATCAGAGGTGCTGACGTTCAACTCCGGTGGCTCTGGCGCGCGGCCTGAACATGATGGTCTGAACGCCACCGCTTTCCCGTCCGGCGTAATGACCATGCCAATTGAGGCTACTGAACACGCAGGCCCCGTCATCATCTGGCGCAAAGAGTTGCGGCCCGATTCAGGTGGCGCAGGCAAAACCCGTGGCGGTCTGGGGCAATACATGGAAGTCGGCGCGCAAGAGGGGCATGAGTTTGACATTCAAGCCATGTTCGACCGCGTTGATCATCCTGCACGTGGCAGACGTGGTGGTGCGGAAGGCGCACCCACAAAGATCATGCGCGATGATGGCGCTGAGATGCACGGCAAAGGCAAACAATTCGTCCCCCACGGGCGGCGCGTGGTAATGGCTTTCCCGGGTGGTGCGGGCTACGGCGATCCGGCGGAGCGATCGGTTGAACTGGTCAAACGCGATCTGGCACGGGGGTATATTTCTGAACAAACGGCCACCGAAGACTACAACCTGTCCGCCCAAGACATTGCAGATGTGAAAGCGGCAGTCGCACGCGGAGAAGCCATCTAAAAGTCCTTACTGCAGCCTTTGAGACCGTGTTTCATAAAATTCGAACGAAAATGGAACGAAGAAGGATCAAATCGTTAAGGGTTCAGGCATTGGTTGGGGCTAAACCAAGGGAATTCAGTTTTGTATGTTCCTTGTTCGAAAGCCCAGATCATGCCTCGCACGTCCAGATCATCTCAGTTGTCGTTAAGCACAGCCTTGTCGGGGCCAGCCGTTATGGCATTTGCGCCCGCGATCAGTCTCGGGGCTTATTGGTTGGGCGGTGAACCGGCGTTGTTGGCGACCGCAGTGCTTGCCCCAACCTTGATGACCGCGCTTAAGGTGTTTTCGGCGCCGAACGATGGTCCGCCCCGTGACAGTATGTCGGGCCTTATGATCCGCGACGGGTTTGTTGCGCAAACCAACGCAATTTTTGAGGAAACCAGTACACCGGGCCGAACATCGGCCACCTTGTTTCTTGAAATGGATGAGTTTGAAGCTGTCGTTGCGCGTCATGGACAATCAGGGGCCGATAAAATTCTGTTCCAAATTGGCGAACGGCTGGTTTCAACCCTGCGCGATGGCGACAATGTCACCCGATATGCGCAGAACTGCTTTGCAATCACTCTGAAACCCGTGCGCCAGCTTGACTTGGAACTTTGCATTCAGATGGCCTCCCGGTTGCAGCTCGCGGTAGAAGATCCTGTCTCAATAGACGGGGCAGCTGTGTATCTTTCTGCCTCTGTCGGTTTTTGCCTGCGGTCGCGTTGTGTTGGGACGACCGGTCAGGACTGGCTCGATTGCGGTGAAACGGCCCTTGCAGAGGCAAGGCGTCACGGCCCATCGGCTGTGCGCGCCTTTTCGGCACAACTGCACCAGCAACGGGTCGCGAAGGGCAAACTATTTGACGAAGTGACGGCAGCGCTGGATGCGGGGCAGATTCAACCGTGGTTTCAGCCGCAAATTTCGACAGACACAGGCAAAGTTACCGGATTTGAGGCTTTGGCCCGATGGTTCCACCCTGATCGCGGTATGATCCCGCCAGCAGATTTTCTGGATGCGATTGAAGAGGCCGGATTGCTTGAGCGTTTGGCCGAAGTGATGATGTACCACAGCTTAACGGCGCTGAAAGCTTGGGATCAGGCGGGCTTGGACATTCCGCAAATCGGCGTGAATTTTGCTGGGCCGGAACTGCAAAACCCGAACTTGGTTGAGAAAATCAAATGGGAACTCGACCGGTTTGAACTGACCCCTGACCGATTGGCTGTCGAAGTGCTGGAAACCGTTGTTGCGGATTCCCCGGATGACGTTATTGCACTTAATATCAACGGCTTGGGCGAACTTGGCTGTCGCATTGATCTTGATGATTTTGGCACAGGCCATGCTTCTATTTCAGCGATCCGCCGGTTTTCCGTCAACCGCATCAAAATCGACCGTAGCTTTGTGATGAAAGCGGATCGGGACCCTGAACAACAACGCATGATCGGCGCTATTTTGTCCATGGCGGAGCGTTTGAACCTTGAAACACTGGCCGAGGGTGTCGAAACCGTGGGCGAGCATGCTTTGCTCGCACAACTTGGCTGCCACCATGTGCAAGGCTTTGGCATTGGCCGCCCGATGCCCTTCGACAAGACGCTGGATTGGATCGCAGCCCATGAGGCAAAACTTGAAACAGCGCCACGCATCGCGGGTGCCGCGCGCCCCAAGTCCGGAAAAGCTTGAAATTAGCGCCCTGCATCGCCTGAAAAACAGGCTTTTCACTTGACCTTTTGCCCTGCACTCTGTTGAACCCAACGCTAACTTACTCATAAATAGGTAGCGGTCTTTCAATGGACGATCAGAACAAGAATCTTCTTCTGGCAACAGCGCTTAGTTTTGCGGTTATCCTTGTTTGGTTCACTCTATTTCCGCCGCCCGAGCCTGAAACTGTCGAGGCTCCGACCCAAACCGCCGAGCAAACAACGCAAGCAGAATCCGGCTCTGACATTGCAACCGTCCCGACAGAAGTCACCCAAGGCGGGCAGGCAACAACCGCTGCCGCGGATGTGGAAGAAACCGACACCGCCCCTCGCATTGCAATCGACACTCCGCGCTTGAAGGGCAGCATTTCCCTGCAAGGTGGCCGGATTGATGATCTGACCTTGTCTGATTACCGCGAAACGCTGGATGAAGATGCCGAAGTCGTCACCATGTTGAAACCCGCAGGTCAGCCGTCTGCGTACTATGCATTGTTGGGCTGGGCCGCGAAGGACGGTGTGACGCAAGAAGGCGTTCCCGGGCCGAACACTCTTTGGTCCGTGGAAAGCGGTGATACGCTGACCCCGTCCTCTCCTGTGACGCTTGTGTGGGACAATGGCGCGGGGCTGGTGTTCCGCCGTCAGATGTCTGTGGACGACGACTATCTGTTTTCCTTTGAACAAAGCGTTGAAAACACAGGTGCTACATCAGCATCGCTCGCGCCTTATGGTACTTTGGCACGTCATGGATTGCCGCAGGATCTGAAGAACTTCTTCATTTTGCACGAAGGCATCGTCGCGATGACCGATGGCGAATTGGCTGAGGTTGATTATGACGATGTGACAGACCTTTCCACTGACAATCTGTTCGGGGCGCAATCTGCTGATCCGCAGCGGTCAAACACGGGCTGGATCGGGTTCACTGATCACTACTGGATGACAACGCTTGTGCCCTCCGCCGAAGGCACATTCCGCTCCATCGTCCGGTTGGACGAGCGCCGCGACATCTACCAAACCGACGCCGTCCAGCAGGTTCAAACCGTCGCCCCCGGGGCCACCGCCAGTGCCAGCATGTCGCTGTTTGCGGGCGCCAAGGAATGGGAATCCCTGCGCGACTATGAAGACAAAGGCATCCCGAACTTTGTGGACAGCATCGACTGGGGTTGGTTCTTCTATCTGACCAAGCCCATCTTCTGGCTGCTGCACGAAATGAACAAGATCATCGGCAACATGGGTTGGGCGATCATTGGCCTGACGCTGATCATCAAAGCGATCCTGTTCCCG
>CAZWSE010000159.1:0-3170 GCA_964636575.1 uncultured Sulfitobacter sp.
ATAAATTCGTAGCTCATACCTTCAATCCTCCGGTATCAATCTCGGTAAATTTGCCGCCCGTCGCGGCAAGCTCGCGCAGGGTCTTGGCAGGGGCAAAGGCAGGATCCTCAGCACCTAGCTGTTCCATCCGCGCCAGCACCGCCTGCGCACCAACCATATCGCCATAGAACATCGGCCCACCCTTATCGGGCGGCCAGCCGTAGCCGTTCAGCCAGACCACATCCACATCAGACGGGCGCTGCGCCTTGTTCTCTTCCAGGATTTTGACGGCCTCGTTTATCATCGGATAGATGCAGATCTCGGTGATCTCATCGGCGCTCATGGTGCTGGGCTTTGCCCCCGTGATGTCGCGGATAATGCCGGCGGTCACATCAGAAGGAATGGGCCGCCGCGCGTCGTCGTAATCATAAAATCCCGCCTTGGTTTTCTGCCCGCGCCGGTCAAGCTCGCACAACGCATCGCGGATCGGATTGTCGGTCTTGGCGCCCTTGGACCAGCCAATATCCAAACCCGCCAGATCGCTCATCTGAAAGGGGCCCATCTTGAACCCGAAGGCATTCAGCGCCGCATCCACATCCCAAGGCATGACGCCTTGATAGACCAGTTTGTTGGCCTGAATCTGGCGCATAAACAAAATCCGGTTGCCCACAAATCCGGGGCAGACACCGACGAGCGTGGCAATCTTGTTGATGTCTTTGGCCAGCGCCATGCAGGTGGCGACAACATCGTCAGCCGTATGCTTGGCGCGCACGATTTCCAGCAGCTTCATCACATTCGCAGGCGAAAAGAAGTGCAGCCCGATCACGTCCTCAGGCCGCTTGGTCATGGACGCGATTTCGTTGATATCGAGCGCAGATGTATTGGTCGCCAGAATGGCCCCCTGCTTCATCACCGCATCAAGTTCAGTAAAGATCTTGCGCTTCAGATCCATGTTCTCAAACACGGCTTCAATGACCAGATCACAGTCCGCCAGATCAGCAATGGAAAGCCGCCCGTCAAAGCGGGCCATGCGGGCCTCGACTTCATCTTGGGGAAAACGCCCCTTGTCGGAAGACCGCTGATAATTGCCGCGCACGACGCCCAAACCACGGTCCAACGCCTCTTGGGTGGTCTCCACGATTTTGACCTCGATGCCAGCAGTCGCAAAGTTCATCGCAATACCGCCGCCCATGGTACCCGCCCCGATGATGCCCACGGTTTTGATCGCGCGCTTGGGCGTTGCCGGATCAAGACCCGGCACGGTCCATGCATCAGCCCCCGCCTGCGCGATGTAGGCGCCAATTTCGGCTTCACTCGGTTGGGTCATAGCTTGGCGTCCTCATTGTCCAGACAGGCAGTGCGAATGGCACGGCGGTCGATCTTGTCAGTGGCCCCACGGATCAGGGGGGTATGCTGCACCCACAGGTGCGCCGGAATTTTGAACTTGGCGAGGTGACTGGACAAAAACGCATCCACATCCGCCTTCGTCATCTGCACACCTTCGCGCAGCTGAATGGCAGCGCCCACAGCCTCGCCCAACCTCGCATCAGGCACAGAAAAGGCAGCGGCTTCCAGCACGTCAGGATAGCGATGCAACGCGCCTTCGACATCAAGACAGGCAATATTTTCACCACCGCGAATGATGATGTTCTTCTTGCGATCCAGAATGGTGACATAGCCATCGGCATCCAGCACGCCCAGATCACCCGTGCGCAGCCAGCCGTCATCCATCGTCTCGGCGGTGGCTTCGGGCTTGTTCAGATAGCAGCGCATATTGGCGGGGCTTTTGACGGTGATCTCGCCCAGTTCGCCCACGGGCACATCATTGCCGGCATCGTCCAGCATCCGCAGTTCCTGAACCGGCGGATGCAGCTTGCCTGCGGCCTCGGGACGGGCTTTGTAGTCATCCCCGATCATACCAATGCCAAGGGCGTTGGTTTCGGTCATCCCCCAGCCCGTGGCGACACCAGCATTGGGGAAGGTTTCAGCCAGTTGAGCGACCTGCGCACCGGGGCGCTTGGCCCCACCAGCGCCAAGGTAATCCATCAAAGGCAGCGATTCCCCCATGGCCTTTGCGGCCTCCATCAGCTCGGCGGATTGGGTCGGCACACCTAAGAAACGGGTAATGTCATTGTCGCGCATCAGGCGCACGGCCTCTTGCGCATCCCACTTATGCATCAAGGTAATCTTGGCCCCCGCAGGCAGGGACAACAGGAACAAGGGATGGGTGGCTGTGACATGAAACAGCGGCGTGACCACAAGCGCAGAGGGGCGCGGCGGTTCCGGCGCGTCGGGGGCAGGGGGGTCAATCAGCGGCGCAATGACAGACTGCATCAGCCAGCTAAAGACCGCATTCACAGCCCCGCGATGGGTCTGAACGACGCCCTTGGGGTGACCCGTGGTGCCTGACGAATACATGATCGCGAAATCATCATCCGTGTCGATAGCAACCTCCGGCGGCGTCTCAGCAGCGGCACCATCGCGCAGCGCAGTCAGATCATGCGCCGTCGTCCCTTCGGCATCACGCACACCAATCAAGGTCAGACCAAGCGCGCCTTGCAAGGGCATCAAACGCTCCATGCGGGGACCATCGGCAAAGACCACCTTGGCCTCGCTGTCCTTCATCGCGTAGTCGAGCTCTTCCGTCGTCCACCACGCGTTCACAAACACAACGACACCGCCGATGGATGAAATGGCCAGCACAAGCATCAACAGCTCGGGATAGTTGCGCATGGCGATGGCGATGCGGTCGCCTTGACGCAAGCCAAGCGCGTCGCGCAGGGCATGGGCCAGCCGGTTCACGCCAGCGGTGAACTCGGCATAGGTCAGGGTCTCGCCTTCATAGGCAATATAATCGAGCGTCCCGTTGCCGTGCCGTTCCCAACCAGCGGCCATAAGCGATGGCACGGTGGGCGGAATGTTCTTGAAGGCTTTAACAGTGACACCACGCACTTTGACATGATGGACTTCAAAGGCAGGCTCGTTCGCGACCACATGGGCCACGGCTTGTTCTGGTGTCATCGCCGTCATTGCGGCACCGGACTGATCTGCATATTCCCCTCCCAAGGCAATGCGGCGGCCACGCGGTCAATGCCGCGACTGGCCCTGAGTCTCTGACGTTCAGACTAACAGGTAATCCGGCGCTGCCAATACCGCAGAACGGAACGTCATTCCGCGAAATAGGGGGTTGG
>CAZWSE010000159.1:3270-5108 GCA_964636575.1 uncultured Sulfitobacter sp.
GTCAGCTTGATCACCCGCTTGCCAAAGTTCTCGCCGCGCAGCAGGCCGATAAATGCACTCGGGGCGTTCTCAAACCCGTCGACCATGTCTTCAAGGTATTTGATCTTGCCGGATGCCACCCAGTCGCCCATCTGCTTGGCGAATTCCGGATACAGATGCCCGAAGTCGTCAAACACGATAAAGCCGCGCACGGTCATCCGGTTGCGCAGGATCATCCCCATCAGCATGTTCAAGCGATCCGGCCCATCGGGCAGGGCGGTCAGATTGTATTGCGAAATGATGCCACAGACAGGCACGCGGGCAGAGGGGTTCAGCAAGGGCAGAACCGCATCCAGAACAGCGCCGCCGACGTTTTCAAAGTAGATATCGATACCGTCCGGCACAGCCTCTTTCAGCAGTTTGGGAAAGCCCGCCGCCTTGTGATCGATGCAGGCATCAAAGCCGAGCGTATCGACCACATGCGCACATTTATCAGCGCCACCCGCGATACCGACCACACGGCAGCCCATGATCTTGGCCATCTGACCCACGGTCGCGCCCACAGGGCCACTTGCGGCGGCAACAACAAGCGTCTCGCCTTCTTTGGGTTTGCCGATCTGGGTCAAAGCGCCGTAGGCCGTCAGCCCCGGCATGCCCATCACGCCAAGCGCCCAGGACGGGTGTTGCGGGTCTTTGCCCATGTTGATCGTGCCCACGCCATCGGACAGGGCATAATCCTGCCAGCCACCGCCAGCCACAACCCAATCGCCAGCTTCAAAGCCCTTCACATCCGATGTCACGACCTGCGCGACCGTGCCGCCAACCATCACGCCGCCGACCTCAACAGGGACAGCATAGGACTTCGCGTCGCTCATCCGGCCGCGCATATAGGGGTCAAGCGACAGGTACTCATTGCGCAACAACATCTGCCCCGCACCCGCCGTTGGCACGTCGCCCGTTTCCAAACGAAGGGTATTCTCATCCGGCTCGCCCACAGGGCGTTCGGCCAAAACAAACTGACGGTTCACGGTATCGGACTGGGGCATGGGGGGTATCCTTTTTGATGTAGGTCACGGCACCGCATTCCGGCGCGTTTTCCGCAGCAGGCCATTCCCTAAGGTCATAGTCAAGACGCTGCGCCAGACGACCCTTAGGAACGTCGCGGCAGTTTTGGGTGGGGCGGGCGATTGGGTAAGGTTGAAATTAATGCGCATATTCTATACACATAAGAATGTGCATGCCCAATCATGAAACAGGACGCCACCCCATGAACACACAGCCCCGCAAGCCCACGAACCTGTCACTGGACGCAGACCTGTTGTCCGAAGCCAAAGCGCTTAAGGTCAACCTGTCCCGCGCAGCAGAAGACGGGGTGCGCAGTGCCGTCGCCTCGGCCAAAGCGCAGCAATGGAAAGCGGAAAACGAACAAGCGCTGCGCAGCTCGAACGACTATGTTGAAACACACGGGCTACCGCTCGACAGCTTCCGGCAGTTCTGATGGCCAAATACGATGTCTATGCAAACCCGACCGGGCAAGGCTTTGTGCTGGACGTCCAAACCGACCTGCTGAGCGACTTAAACACGCGCGTGGTGGTGCCGCTTTTGCCGCAAGCGACAGCCCCCAAACCAGCCACCCGATTGAACCCGACCTTTGAGATCAACGGCGACACCTTTGTGATGGTCACGCAGTTTATGGCAGCCGTGCCCTTGGGCGTGCTCAGCAAACCCGTTGGCAGCCTTGAAGGACAGTTTGATCAGATCACATCCGCCGTCGATATGCTGATGCAGGGGTTTTAGGGCCACCCTAGTTCGACCGACTTTACACATAATCATGCTTATAGGTCTTTCAGCACGCCCCC
>CAZWSE010000160.1:0-4866 GCA_964636575.1 uncultured Sulfitobacter sp.
CTGCATCAAACCTGCGTGAGACGCCCTTACTGCCTGCTTGTTCCTATATCTTAAACCGCTGACCTCATCTAAGATCGCGAAGAAGATGCACCAACCAATTTCACGCAAAAGGGACATTCAAAAAAACATGGCACGCCGTTTGTTCGCATGGATCCTAAGCGGGGCGTTGGTGCTTGGCACTGCGCAGACGACAGTGGCCTGCGCGTTTCACGGATACACGCCGAACCCCACATTGGTTGACGTTCTGCTGACCACGGATCGCATCTTGATCGGGCGCATCGACCCCGACGATTCCAGCAAATATATCTCACTTGAGGCTTTGGACGGATCACGCACTTCAAGTGCATCGGTTGATACAAGTGAGGGACAAAACCTGACCGCTTCTAACCGCTCGGGCGGGACCGTTCTGATCGCCCGTGACGGGGCTTATGGTCCGTGGATGGAACTTGCGGTGATGGACGACAGGTTTCGTGATCTTTTGGACCAAGTGCTGAAACGCAAATCTTCGTGGCAGTTGGGGAACGACAAGGACCGGCTGTCGTTCTTTGCAAGCCGCATCAACGATCCCAACCCCGCCATCCGCCGCCTTGCGATGCAAGAACTGGACCGTGCCACCTATTCCGCCCTGCGCAGGGTTCGATTGCCTGTGGTGCAAAGCCTGCGCCAAGACCTTGAAACAGGTGACGCAGACCTGATGCCGATCAGGGTTTTGCTGGCGGGCCTGTCACGCGATGACAGCTATAGCGGCCTTTTGGCGGCAAAGCTCGCGGATGCGGTTCAAACGGATGTGGCCTACTTGGGCGCCTTTGCGACCGCCTATATCGAACAAGATAAAACAGACGCGGTCCGGTCCATACTTGATCTCTATCTCGCAGATGACACCCTGCCCCTGCGCACCAGAGAGCGCCTTCTAGAAGCCTTGGCCATTCAATACAAAGTGTCCACGGGCAAAACGCGGCGCTTTATCACCAAAGAGGTGGCCGCCCTTTTGCGCCGTGCGCCCGATCTGAAACAGGCCGCAGCGCTGCAATTCGGGTTCGCAATATTGCCGGATACACAAACGCCAAACGCGCGGGCCAAATCCATTCAATCCACAGTACCCAAAACCAATGGAACGTCCGGCGACAGGTGACCGGATTATGGTGTGAGGGACAGCCGTTTTTCGGGCTGCACCTTTGTTGCAAGACGGTTCTGTTTGACGCAGACTGAGACCTCAACATTGGGGGGCAGAGCATGGCAAAAAACAGTTGGAAAATCGCGGTCATTCCAGGGGATGGCATCGGCAAGGAAACCACGCCGGAAGGCCTGCGGGTGCTGGAGGCTGCTCAAAAACGGTTCGATTTAGGGTTCGACTTTACCGACCACGATTTCGCCTCTGCCGACTACTATACCCAGCACGGCCAGATGATGCCTGACGACTGGAAGGACAGGTTAAGCGGCAGCGATGCCCTGTTCTTTGGGGCTGTTGGATGGCCGGATGTGGTGCCGGATCACGTCTCGCTTTGGGGGTCTTTGATCCAGTTTCGCCGCGAATTTGATCAGTACGTCAGCCTGCGCCCTGCCCGCGCCATGCCCGGTGTTCCGCTGCCCTTGGCCAACCGAAAGCCCGGCGACATAGACATGATGATCGTGCGCGAAAATACAGAAGGCGAATACTCCTCCATCGGTGGTAAAATGTTCCCCGGCACCGACCGTGAGATCGTCATGCAAGAAACCGTGATGACCAGAACAGGTGTGGACCGCATCCTGAAATATGCCTTTGATCTGGCTGTGAAACGCGGCGGGCATCTGACCTCCGCCACCAAATCCAACGGCATTTCGATCACCATGCCCTATTGGGATGAACGGGTTGCCGAGATGGCCACCCAGTATCCTGACGTGAAAGTCGACAAGTACCACATCGATATTCTGGCCGCCCAATTTGTGCTGCATCCGGACTGGTTTGATGTGGTCGTCGCCTCGAACCTGTTTGGCGATATCCTGTCTGATCTTGGTCCTGCCTGCACCGGCACCATCGGCATCGCGCCGTCTGGCAACATCAATCCTGAGGGCAAGTTTCCGTCTCTGTTTGAGCCTGTCCACGGCTCCGCACCGGACATCGCGGGCAAGGGTATCGCCAATCCGGTCGGTCAGATTTGGGCGGCTGCGATGATGCTGGAACACCTTGGGGCGCATGAGGCCAGCGGCGCGATCGTGGCAGCGATTGAGCGGGTTCTGTCCGAGGACGCCCTGCGCACCCCTGATCTTGGTGGCCCTGCTGATACCCAGACCTGTGGTGCCGCGATTGCTGATGCAGTGGCGGACGGTATCTAGGTGGGTGCCTCGCGCTTTTTGGAGGGCTTTGAGGTGCAGACTGCTGCCCTGCCGGACCTCAGTATCAATTATGCCATCGCGGGGGAGGGTCCGGCTGTCTTGTTGCTGCATGGCCACCCGCAGACCCATGTGGCGTGGCGCAAGGTGGCCCCTTTGCTGGTGGCAGCGGGCTACCGTGTCATTGCGCCTGATCTGCGGGGCTATGGGGACAGCGATAAACCTGACAGCGACGCCGCCCATCTGCCTTATTCAAAACGCGCGATGGCCGCCGATCAGATTGCCTTGATGACGCACCTTGGGCACGACAGTTTTTCGGTTGTCGGCCATGATCGCGGCGGGCGTGTGGCGCATCGGTTGGCGCTTGATTTTCCCGACGCTGTTGAGCGTTTGGTCGTGCTGGATATCGCCCCCACCCGCACCATGTATGCGCTGACCAATCAAGAGTTTGCGACCCGTTATTTCTGGTGGTTCTTCCTGATCCAGCCTTACGATTTTCCCGAAAAGATGATCGGGACGGACCCCGAATATTACCTGCGCAGACACATCGCAGGGCAGGTCAAAATCGAGGGCGCTGTGGAGGAAGAAGTCTTGTTGGAATACCTGCGCAGCTACCGTGATCCGGCCACGATCCATGCCATTTGCGAAGACTACCGCGCTGCGGCGAGCATTGATTTGGAGCATGATGCGGCGGATGAGGACGCGCGTATCACGGCTCCGCTTCTGGCGATCTGGGGCGCGCAGGGCGTTGTCGGTGAGCTTTACGATGTGGAGGCCACATGGCGCGAGAAAGCAACCAGTGTCTCTGGTCTGGCCCTGCCCTGTGGCCATGCTATTCCCGAAGAAGCGCCTGAGGATCTAACGCGCGCGATCCTGTCGTTTTTCGCGGAAAACTAGGGGCTTGGTGTGGTGTCGATGTCGGGTGGGTTTGGCACCGCGAGATAGCTTTCGGCGTCGATTTTGACGATGCCTTTGAGGCCCAGCGCGTCTTTGTCGGCTTGGTTTAACTGAGCGATTGCGGCCTTCACGGCGTTGAAGGTTGAGGCAGCATCCGCGCCTTTTGCTGCGATCAATGGCAGGCCCGGTGTGGGGGCTGTCCAGTCCAGCACCCGAAGGCTTTCCGCGAAATGTTCATAGGTCTGCATCAGCCGCCATGACACGGCATCGAGCGACGCGATATCAGCCTGCCCCTGTGCCACGGCCTGCGCCGAGTTTAGGTGTCCTTGCGTGTGAAGTTGATGTTCAAACCAGACGCCTTGGCCGTGCAGGTGCCAATAGGGGGCTGCATAGCCTGATTGGGAAAAAGTTTGGTTGTAGGCAAAGACGCTGTCTTTGAAATCCGCAGCGTTTTGACGAGGGTCATCCGAACGGACTACGATGGCGCTGCGGTAGTATCCGGGCGGGCAATCGGGCAGTCCGTAGTCTGGTGTGCCGATCAAGCTTACCTTGTCATGCAGCCACATGCGGTAGGGCATTCCGCAGGTTTGGCTGAGCACCAGATCGGGGTGTTCCCAGACAAAAAATTCGTCTGCGTCTTGGGATAATTTTGGCGGGCTGTCGATGCCGGCGACGTTCAAATTCTTGCGGATCAAGGCCCAGAAACGGTCATGGGCCTCAGCCAATTGAGGGCGGTCATACATCATCAGATTGGCGATCATTCGAGGCGCTTTCTTGGGCTTGGCTTTGCTGTTCGCACCATCTGGTGTTGCGCATTATTTCGCAAGTGCGGTGGCCGGACATTTGACGCAACGGTTTCGCGGCGAAACGTCAGAGGCCTTCAAAGGTTAACAGTTTGTAAATCTTCGGCGATGGAAAACGGGCCTGAGAAATGGGCGGCCGCAGCGTCTTGCGCTGCCTTATGCGCCGCAGGATCATCCATCGATTTGCGGAAGTGGGTCAGGATCAGACGCTTTACGTCAGCCTTTTCGGCCATTTGCGCGATCTCGCTTGGGGTTGGGGCCAGTGCCATCATGCCAGCGCTCGCCCGTGCGCCTTCGGGCCGGTAGCACCAGTGCAGCAGAAGGTCTGCGTTTTGGGACAGGGCCGCGACGTTGTCGTTGATGCCGCTGTCGCCGGAATAGACGAAGGACTTGCCGCCTGCGTCGATCCTGAACGCCATGCAATCGAGCAAGGGTTCTGCATGTGTGGCCTTGGCACTTGTCAGCCGCCACCCGTCGCCTTGATGCGAGAACGCAGGTGTGATTTCGGTGACCACGGGCGCGGGCCAAGGGCGTGGCAGTGTGCCGCCGCGGGCGACCCAGACGTCTTGGCTTTGGGACAGTTCGGTGCGCGCTGTCAGATCGAAAGCCAATGCGCCTTGCGGTCCGAAATACCTGTTCGTGATCTCTGCAATCGGCGCTGGCCCCCAAACCTGTAGCGGCGCGCCGCCTTCGTCCCATGCCCCGTGCACAAGGCGGGGGTAGTCAATCATGTGATCAGAATGAAGATGCGTGAAAAAGAGATGCGTCACGTCGGACGGCAAGCGCCCCGATTGCAGCAGGCGGTCATAGACCCCGCCCCCGCAATCGAGCAAGATGACGTCGCTTCCGATTTCGA
>CAZWSE010000161.1:0-4485 GCA_964636575.1 uncultured Sulfitobacter sp.
TGGCGATGGTGTTTCAGTCTTACGGACTTTACCCGCACATGAACGTCTATGAAAATATCCGGTTCCCGTTGCAGGTGCGCAAAGTCGATGCGTCGACCCATGATGCGCGGGTGCGCCGTGCGTCTGCGATGGTAGAGCTGGATGATTTCTTGCACCGCAAGCCTGCTGAATTGTCGGGCGGCCAGCGTCAGCGCGTCGCCTTGGCGCGTGCGATTGTGCGTGAGCCGAACGTGTTTTTGATGGACGAACCGCTGTCCAATCTGGACGCAAAGCTGCGTGTATCGACCCGCGCCCAGATCAAGAACCTCAGCCATGAGCTGAAGGTGACAACGGTCTATGTCACCCATGACCAGATTGAGGCCATGACCTTGGCCGACCGCGTTGTGGTGATGAAGCAAGGCAAGGTCCAACAGGTCGGTACGCCGACCGAAATCTACGACCGCCCCGCCAATACCTTTGTTGCCAGTTTCATTGGCAGCCCAGCGATGAACCTGATGGACGGCGACATTGCAGGCGGCGTGTTCACTGGTGCAAACGTCGTGGTTGCAGGGCTGGACGCGCCAGACGGGCCAGCAACCCTTGGCTTTCGTGCAGAGGATGCCGCTTTGGCGGACGGGCAGGGCGAAATCACCGCCCCCATCTATACCATTGAGTTGCTTGGCGATGCAGTGATGCTGACAGTGAAGGCAGGCGGGCAGATGGTTAGTGTCAAAACCGCCAAAGACTACCGCGCAGAGATCGGCGATATGATCAGCTTTTCTGTGCCCACCGAGATTACCCATTTGTTTGATCGCATTACCGGAGAACGGTTGGATGCGGACAAACACTAACGGCTGAAACAGCCAACCCAAGACGGGTGCAGTCTTCGAAGATGCACCTGAACATAACGCAACAGGGAGTTTGCACATGTACCTCAAGAAACTAGCACTGGCGGGCGTTGTCTCGCTTATGGGCACCTCGGCCTTCGCCGCGTGTTCCTACGAAAATACCGTTCCTCTGAAATCTCTGTCTGCCGGATTTGAAGCCTGGAAAGCGGTCACTGACGCCATGGGCGAATGTGGCAATTTCCAAGCCGAGCTGGATCAGGAATTCCGCACCAAGCAGCCTGCTGCTTTTGAAGCCAACCCATCCTTGTACCACATCGGTGGCGTGTCCAACGGCACAGTCACACCGTTGCTGAACGCAGGCACGATCCGCCCGCTGGATGATCTGGTTGCGAAGTATGGTCAGAACCTGTCGCCAAACCAGTTGATTCGTGTGGACGGCAAGATCATGGCAATCGCCATGATGGTGAACACGCAGCACATCATGTACCGCTCTGACATCTTTGCGGATCTGGGTCTTGAAGCGCCTGCATCCTACGCAGACATGCTGGCCGCAGCCGAGGCAATCAAAGCTGCGGGTGTTGTTGACTACCCTATCGGTGCGACAATGAAGGCCGGTTGGAACCTCGCACAGGATTTCAACAACATGTATGTCGGGTTCGGCGGCAACTTTGTGAACGATGACAACACCACGGGTGTTAATTCAGATGCTGGCATGAAGACGCTTGAGACCATGAAAGCCGCAACGGCCTATATGGATCCTGAGTATCTGGTTTCTGATTCCACATATGTCCAGCAGCAGTTCCAACAAGGCAAAATCGCGATGGCGAACCTTTGGGCCAGCCGTGGCGGCGCCATGAACGACGAAGCCGAAAGCCAAGTTGTTGGTAAGGTCGCGACAGCTGCCGCCCCAACTGCGATGGACGGCGGCGCACCTGCGACCACTCTGTGGTGGGACGGCATCGTGATCGCAGCCAACATCACCGATGAGGAAGCTGATGCAGCGTTCCGTCTGGCGATGGAAGGTCTGGATACTGAAATGGTCACAGCCAACAATGATGCAGCCATTTGGCTGGTGTCAGGTTATCAGCCAACAGAAATGGCCCAAGGTGCGATTGCGACAGCAACCTTTGATCCGGCTCCGCCTGCCTATCCGTCCACAACCCAGATGGGTCTTCTGCACACGGCTCTGGGCAACGAACTGCCAGCCTATTTCACAGGTGAGCGTGACGCAGCCGCGACCTTGGCTGCCGTAGAAGATGCCTACAACACTGCCGCCAAAGAAGCAGGCATCATGCAGTAAGACGGTCCTTCGGGCCGCCCTATGCTTTTGCGCTGGGCGGCCCGATTGTCACGTAACCAAGGGGACGCGCCATGAACTCCAAAACATTCGCCGCATTTGTCGGCCCGTCTGTTTTCATGATGCTGCTGTTTATCGCGGCACCCCTGATCTACGTCTTTATCCAAAGTTTCCAATTGACCCAGCCCATTGTCGAACAGGTTGAGATTGAGACCTGCACGCCCGGCTTTATTACCCAGACTTGCACGACTGAATTGAAGACCGTGCCTGTTCTGGATGAGGCCGGAAAAACCCAGTTCACCACCGAATGGGTCGGGCTGCAAAGCTACCGCAACGTGCTGCAATCGAACAAGGTGTCCGAGGCATTCAGTACGAGTGCATGGAAAGACATTTTCCAGATCGATTTTTGGAAAGCGCTTCGATTTACGCTGTCATTTACACTGCTGACCCTGCCGCTTGTGATCGGGGTCGGGTTGCTGATTGCGATCACTGTGAACAATGCAGCCAAGTCCGTCCGCGGGCCTGTGATCTTTGTGTCTTTGCTGCCTTTCATTATTACCCCTGTCATAGGGGCGCTTAGCATCAAGTGGCTGTTCATCGGCGACGGGATCATGACGGCTGGACTTGAATGGTATCTGCAAACCGACATCGCAATGTTCGCCCAAGGCTGGACGATTGAGCTTTTGATGTATTTCTACCGCGTCTGGCACGTCGCCCCCTTCGCCTTTGTGATCTTCTATGCAGGCCTGCAAACGGTGAATATGGACACGCTGGAAAGTGCCGTCATCGATGGGGCCAACCGCTGGCAACGAATGCGCCATGTCATCATCCCGCACCTTATGCCCCTGATCGTTTTCGTGGCTTTGATCCATCTGATGGACTGCTACCGCGTGTTCGATGAAATCATCGGGTTCTCGTCCGAGGCGCATGTGATTTCCCTGCAATGGCTGACGTTTGATTATCTCAGCCCCGACGACAGCGGCAACAGGTCGATCAGTCGGGCGGCGGCCAGTTCTATGCTAACCATGATCGGGATTGTGATCCTACTTATCCCACTGTTGCGCCGTACGTGGCGCGATCATCGCGGGGGTGCGCACTGATGTCTTCCAAAGCGATGCAACAATCTTTGGGGCTGCGAGTCAGCTCGGCCGCGTTTCTAGGGTTTTGGTGCATCATTGCGGCCTTCCCTATTTTCTGGGTCGCGGTGATGAGCATCAAGGCCCCACTCGACGCGTTCAGCGCGAACCCGTTGAACGTGCTGATCGGGCCTGAAACTGTCGCGCGTGGCGACGGGCTGTCGGTGATTGATATCTTGCTTGGGGTGGTTATCCTTTACTTCGCTATTCGGTGGGCGTTTACACGGCTGCCCGCTGTGGTGGACAGGTTCACGCCTAAGGGGCTGATCGCGCTGGGCTGGATCGTCGGGGCTTTGGTCTATGCACTGATTTTCTTGGCGCTGCTTCTCGGGGTACTGCCTGCGATCACATCCGTGCTGAACGGTTTAGCGGGGCCGCTTGGAACACCCGTCCTCGGGTTGACCACCATGCACTACGAGGCTGTTTGGTTCGAAAACGAATTCTACCGCAACTTCCTCAATTCAATGCTTGTGACAGCGGGGGTCGTAACCATTTCGCTGACGGTCGGGACGCTCGCAGGGTACGGGCTGGCACGGTCAGGATCGAACCTCGCGTTCTGGCTGCTGATCCTAGCGCTTATCTTTCGGGCACTGCCGCACTCGGTACTGGTGGCTGGATACTTGCCGGTTTTCATCAACTCGTCCGAACTTCTGCGGCCGGTGTTCGGTGATGCCGCGCCGACGCTCTACGGGCAGCCTTGGGCGGTCATTGCGGTGCTTGTTGCGATCAACCAGCCCTTCACAATCTGGATGCTGCGGTCGTTCTTTCACAACATCCCAGCGGAATTGGATGAGGCTGCGCGGGTCGATGGGTGCAGTCACTTCCAAGCCTTCCGGCGGGTGATCATGCCCGTCATGTGGCCCGGCGTCATCACGACGGGGCTGTTTTCGTTTTTGCTTGGGTACAACGATTTTCTGGTGACGGCCCTTCTTCTGGATGCACAGAACCAAACTATGGTTCCGGCGATCGCTGGCTACTTTAACCGGGAAACGACAACAACGGATCAGGTCGAAGCTATCGCGGCGGCTGTCAGTATCACAGCACCGCTTTTCCTTCTGGTCATGGTCTTCCAACGGCAAATCGTCAGCGGCCTGACGGCAGGAGCAGTCAAAGGATGATCCACATTTTCTTTTTGGCAAAAATACCTCGGGGTCTGGGGCAGCGCCCCAGCCGGAACTCATAAAAAGGCTAAACACATGAAAGGTTCACGTCCCGAACAAGCGGT
>CAZWSE010000162.1:0-4440 GCA_964636575.1 uncultured Sulfitobacter sp.
CGCGCGCCGTGGCGTGCGCCGCCGGTGCCCTTCTGGCGATAGATCTTCTTGGTCGAGTAGTCGACTTCAGAGCGCGTCTTGACCTTGTGGGTACCAGCCTGCGCATTGTTGCGCTGCCAGCGGACCACACGGTGCAGAATGTCGACGCGCGGCTCAAGACCGAACATGTCGTCAGACAGCTCTACGGAACCGGCTTTTTTGCCGTCCAGTTTGATGACATCAAGTTTCATTCGTCACCTTCTTTCTTTTCTTCAGCAGCGTCGTCTGTGCTTGCTTCAGCTTCGGCAGCAGCTTCAACAGCGGCTTGTTCCTCGGCCAAACGCTTGGCTTCGGCTTCGGCCTCAGCGGCAGCAGCAGCAGCGGCTTCTTCAGCAGCTTTTGCAGCTTCAGCAGCGGCAGACCGCAGGGCAGCAGGCAGAATGGCATTGTCGGGGAACGGCTTCTTGACCGCGTCCTTCACAGTGACCCAACCACCTTTGGAGCCGGGAACAGCGCCTTTGACCATGATCAGACCACGGTCTGTATCGGTGCGGACAACTTGCAGGTTCTGGGTTGTGACGCGCACAGCACCCATGTGACCGGCCATTTTCTTACCTTTGAAAACTTTACCCGGATCCTGACATTGACCGGTCGAACCATGCGAGCGGTGAGAGATAGACACACCGTGGGTCGCACGCAGACCGCCAAAGTTGTGACGCTTCATCGCACCGGCAAAACCTTTACCAATGGACGTGCCCGCCACATCAACGAACTGACCTTCAAAGTAGTGATCTGCAATGATCTCTTCACCAACAGGCAACATCGCATCCGCATCAACGCGGAATTCAGCGACCTTGCGCTTGGGTTCGACCTTTGCAGCAGCAAAGTGGCCACGCATCGCTTTGGATGTGCGTTTCACTTTGGCAGCACCGGCACCAAGCTGAACAGCAGTGTAGCCGTCCTTCTCATCGGTGCGTTGGGCAACAACCTGAAGACCATCGAGTTGAAGAACAGTCACAGGGATCTGCTTACCGTCTTCCATGAACAGCCGGGTCATCCCGACTTTTTTCGCAATAACGCCAGAGCGCAACATATCAGTAGCCCTCCCTTACGCTTGCAATTTGATTTCGACGTCCACACCAGCGGCGAGGTCGAGCTTCATCAGCGCGTCCACGGTCTGGGGGGTCGGATCAACGATGTCCAGCATCCGCTTGTGTGTGCGGATTTCAAACTGGTCACGGGATTTCTTGTCAACGTGTGGGCCACGCAGAACAGTGAATTTTTCGATCTTGTTCGGCAGCGGAATAGGTCCGCGCACGGACGCACCGGTACGTTTTGCTGTGTTGACGATTTCCTGAGTGGAAGCATCCAGCACCCGGTAGTCAAACGCCTTCAGGCGAATACGGATGTTTTGGCTAGCAGCCATATGTCATATCCCTTGTCTTTGGGATTTCATCGGATTGGAGGGGGTCTGCTCATCAGGCCGCCTCATCGCGAGGTATGGTCCAACATAAAAGGGGCGCAGTGGTGCGCCCGTTGGATATGGGGGCGTATAGGGGGAGTCGTTTGATGTGGCAAGAGGGATTTGTTAAGACAGCGCATTCAGGCTAAGCCGTCATCTTTCGGCACTCTGCACACCCGACCCCCATGGCCAAGGCAGCTTAGTCTTGTTGTGCCAGAAAGGCCCGAATTTCCTTCTGAGGGCGACCGTCTTTCAATCGCAGAAAAAGCAGTTCCAATCCGCCGTCTATACGCGTTCTATGATATTCCTGCATCTCGTAGTCGCCCTCGTCACTGATAAAGAGCGAAAAAACCGACAGCGTGTCCCCATCCAGTCGCGCCCAGACGAATGGCTCACCGTTCATCGGATCCAACTGGGTAGGCTTGCCAAACACATTGGTCCGCATCGCCGAGCCGAACACATTCGGCCGCTGGCTTGGAACAAACTCGATGACGTAACTTTTGGATCTGTTGGCCCCGTCGCTTTTGTAAACAACAGAGGTCCATCCAACCTTAAACCCGGATTCTGTGGCTTCGATGGTCGTATTCAAATCGCGCGGTTGCTGTTCGCCTTCGATGACGAAATCTGCCTCGCCGGTGTAGGTACCAACAAAGCGGTCAATCTGAGACGCCAAGAGAACTTGCGGGGCAAGCACAACGACAAAGGCAATAAGAAGACTGAGGCTGGCAAGAGTACGTTTCATACCTCACGACATAACAACGTGACGTACGGCTTCAATGACATAGGCCAAATTACTTTGGGCGGTGATGTCGCATCTGTTGCAAGGCCGATGGGGATTGAACCTACGTGACAACAACAGTCAATAGCCTCCCCCTCAGAACGAAATGTTCTTGAACGCCTTCGTCTGCTCCACCAAAGCAACCTCGGTCGGCAAGCGCTCCATAGACGAGGCGCCATAGAACCCGTGGCAGGTTTTGGTACGCTTGAGGATATACTCGGCGTCTTCGGGCATCGCGATCGGGCCACCATGGCACAGGATAATCGCATCGGGGTTCACCGCCAACGCAGCCGCAGACCAGGCATCAATCAAGCCAACACAATCGTCCAGCGTCACAGCAGTTTCAGCGCCAATGTTGCCGCCCGTGGTCAAACCCAAGTGGCAGACAATAATGTCAGCACCTGCCTTGGCCATCGCGGTCGCATCGTCCTCGCTAAAGACGTAGGGCGTGGTGAACATCCCCTTTTCAGAGGCCATGCGGATCACGTCGACCTCTTGAGCATATGACATTCCGGTCTCTTCCAAGTTGGCACGAAAATTGCCGTCAATCAGACCCACAGTCGGAAAATTCTGGATACCGGAAAAGCCCAACCGGATCAGATCATCCAGAAACATATCAAAGTTGCAGAACGGATCGGTACCATTCACACCGGCCAGAACAGGCGTTGATTTTGTGACGGGTATGACTTCGCTTGCCATCTCTTTGACGATCTCATTGGCATTGCCATAGGCCAGCAACCCCGACAAAGACCCACGCCCCGCCATGCGGTAGCGGCCAGAGTTGTAGATGACGATCAAGTCGATCCCGCCCTCTTCTTCGCACTTGGCAGACAGGCCGGTGCCGGCCCCACCGCCCACAATCGGAACGCCATTGGCCTTCATGTCGTTGAACTTTTTCAATAAGGCGTCGCGGTCAAATCTTGGCATTCTCAGGGTCCTTTAGGCAGTCACATCTTGAAGCGCTTGCACAGCGGCTTCTGCAAATTCGGGGGTGTTCAGGTTGTGCGGCACATCAACGAGCTTACGATTGGCCGTTTCAACAAAAGTCTCTCGTATCGCCGCGAACAGGCTGTCTTTGGCAGCAGGGTCATGAAACGGCATCTCGGGCGCATCCAGTGCAGACACACCGCCCTCGGGCAGCAAGAACCGCACAGGGCCTTCCATCTGATTGAGCTTTCCAGCAATCCAGTGGCCCATCTGCGCGTTCTCTTCGGGCGTGGTCCGCATCAAGGTCACATTGGGATTGTGTTCATAGAACAAACGGCCCTCATACTTGGCAGGCACCGTCGGCGGTGCGCCAAAGTTGACCATGTCCAGCGCACCGACAGACCCGACATAGGGCATCTTTTGACGGATGATCGCGCCAAAACGGTCCTCGGTCGCGGCAAAGACACCGCCGAACAACAAGTCGCACACTTCGGTTGTGGTCAGGTCCATAACAGCGTTGAAAAAGCCGCCATCGGCCAGCTTCTCCATGGATCGCCCGCCAACACCTGTGGCATGGAAGACAAAGGGCTCGAACTCGGCCTCGACATGCGAGATCACGGATTGAACGGCATTGGTGGTAACCCCGAACATGGTCAGGCCCAAGCCCGGCTTTTCATCCGCCGCAGGGGCTGCATCAGGGGCATGTTGGGCCATACCCGCGATGGCCGCAGCCGCATTGCCTAAAACCTTGCGCTAGATCCCGTTGATGCCTTGCACGTCAGTGACCGAATACATCATCATCGTATCGCTTGGGCCGACATAGGGTTCAACATTGCCGGACGCGACGGTGGATACCATCACTTTGGGGGTTCCGATGGGAAGCAATTGCATCGCAGGCGTCACAAGGGCCGTCCCGCCAGAGCCACCGGCAGAAATCATACCGCCAACCTGATCCATGTTCTGCGTGGTCCAAACCTTGAAGGCCTCGGCCATGCCCGCCACGGCAGTCCCGCGATCACCGGTAAAGACAGCAGCCTCACCTTGGGGATGACACTTGGCAACGTCCTGCGGGGACACATCGGCGGCAGAGGCATTTCCGGTTGCAGACAAATCAATCGTGCCAACCGCAGCGCCCGTGGCTTCAATGCTCTGTTTGATAAAGTTCAGCTCGTCCGATTTGGTATCGAACGTGCCAACGACAAAAACCTTCCCTGTGGTCATAGCAGTCTCCTCCCTAGGATTTCCCGATCAGCAGTCTCCGCCGCTTGATTGGACATGATGATTGAGTTTTTTG
>CAZWSE010000163.1:0-4287 GCA_964636575.1 uncultured Sulfitobacter sp.
TACTTCATCGGTCAGCACCCTGGTTATGCGTATTTCACAGCCGTTCCATTCGGTGCCACAGCCCAAGAGCTGACAAACTGGTACTATCACGGTGGCGGTCACGACCTGCACAACGAGCTGGGCGAAATCTTCAACCTAAAAGCGTTCCAAGCCGGTAACTCCGGTTCGCAGTCCGGCGGTTGGTTCCGTAAGGAAATCAACTCTGCCAACGACTTCAACGGTTTGAAGTTCCGTATGCCAGGTCTGGGCGGCAAAGTGCTGGGTAAATTGGGCGCATCTGTTCAGAACATTCCAGGCGGCGAATTGTACCAAGCCCTGTCTTCGGGTGCATTGGACGGTCTTGAGTGGGTTGGCCCATTTGCGGATGAGCGCGCCGGCTTCCAGGAAGTTGCCAAAGTGTACTACACAGCGGGCTTCCACGAGCCAGGCTCCGGTCTTGCAGCAGCCGTCAACTTGGACGTCTACAACGACCTGTCACCTGCGCATCAGGCTATCATTTCGAACGCATGTATGGCGACAACGCACATCCAGCTGGCCGAAACACTGGCCAACAACGGTGCTGCATTGAAGCGTTTGCAGGCGCAAGGCGTGAAAACCATGCAGTTCTCTGACGATGTCTGGGATGCCTTCGGTGCAGCCTCGAAAGAAGTCATGGACGAGAACATGAACGACGAATTGTTCGCCAAAATCCGTGCCAGCTTTGAAGAGTCTCTGGCGCAGTCTTCTGACTGGATTTTGCAGTCGGATGGCTTCTACGTTGAGCAGCGCAACCGCGTTCTGGCCAACGGCTAAGCCGCTCTGCACACTTTGCAAAAAAAACCTTGAGGGCAAAGCTGATGTTTTGCCCTCAAGCTGATCTAGATCAAGTTTTTTTGACCAACATTGGCATACGATGAGACTTGAAGCGAAAACGCGCAAGTCACGTGAGGGGGACATATGGCAGACGACGCAACCTGCACAGGGTTTTTCCGACCCGATCCAGAGGCAGTTGAGGCGCTGGCAAAGCTGCCATCCTGTCTTGATGATTTCCAATCCGGCGGGGTGATACAATTCATTTTCGGTAATCTGCTTGAGGCTGTTTACAACATCTTCGCGGCTTTGCTGAACACCGGCATGTGGCTTGACTGGTCCAATGCTGAATCGATGCGCCGATTTATTTACTACGGTGGCTCGGTCGAGTTTTTCTTTGTTTTGACGCTTGGCCTCATTGCGCTGACGGTCTTTGGTATGATGCGCACCAATTTCATGTGGGGCATTGTTCGGGGGCTTGAAGGTTTCGCCAATACCGTCGGCCGCTTCTTTGCTTGGGCCGGCCTTTTGATGGTGCTTCAGCAAATCATCATCATCTTCATGCAGCGTATCTTTACACGTCCTGATATCTCAGTCGGGTTCGGTATTCCGCTGCAATTCGACATCTCATGGTTCGCTGAAGAGCTGAAGCTTTATAACGCATTGGTCGTATGTATGTGCTGTGCTTACACCTTTGTGCAAGGCGGACACGTACGGGTTGACCTGATTTACTCGGCCGTTTCGTTCCGTACCAAAAAGGTTATCGACATGGTCGGCAGCCTGATCTTTATGGTTCCAATGGCTGTTTTGACATGGATGTATGGCTGGTACTTCTTGTGGCGCCATCTTGTGACGCCAAACCCGTCTGCCAGTGACACACTTGCGAAAATGTTGCGCGGATCACGGGTGCACAAGTGGAACGTCGAAACCATCGGGTTTAGCCCCAACGGATTTAACGGGTACTTCCTTTTCAAGATCCTGCTGTGCGCATTCGCTGCGATGATCTTTATCCATGCCGTCGCCTTCTTCTACCGGTCCTATCTTGAATGGATCGAAGGGGAAGAAAGCGCTGACAAGTACCTCGACAAGGATACCCTTGGCGACGGCGAAGAAGCCTACGAAGGCACTCATTAACTAAGGGACAGTTCTCATGCTTTTTGGTCTAGATGGCGTCGAAATCGGCCTGATCATTGTATTTTTCTGTCTCTTCGGAGGCATCCTTTCCGGCTTTCCAGTGGCCTTCGCCATTGCAGGTGCGGGTGTTATTTCCTTCGGGATCATCGCGTCTTTGGATAGCGCTGGATTGCTTATCCACCAAGCGATTGACACATCAACCACCGCCTATAGGGACTTGGTGAATTCGGGCGTCAGGCCAGATGCGATATCTGTGTTTCGAAATCCTGATTTGCCCAGACTGGCTGAGCCGGTGTTCCCAAAGGGTTGGGAAGTGGCCCTAGACCGGAACGTGTCTTTCATCGTGAACCGCATGAATGAACGTGTTCTGGCAGGCCAATCTATTGAAACCCTGCTGGCTGTGTTGATGTTCGTTTTGATGGGCATCACGCTTGAACGGTCCAAGATCGCCAATGACTTGCTGACCACGATGGCGCGCGTTTTTGGTCCGCTGCCCGGTGGTTTGGCCGTGTCGATCGTCGTGGTTGGCGCGTTTCTTGCGGCCTCGACAGGCATCGTTGGTGCAACTGTTGTCACGATGGGTCTGCTCGCCCTACCGACAATGCTGCGCAACAACTACTCGCCCGAGCTGGCAACGGGGGTGATTGCGGCCTCTGGAACCTTGGGTCAGATTATTCCGCCGTCCATCGTGATCGTTCTTTTGGGCACCTTGGCGGGTGATCTCTACTCTGCGGCTCAAGAAAAGCGCGCGACCGGATTTGGCTGTACCGATGCTTTGACGTATCTTGGCGAACCAGCGGTCTTGTCCGTGGGCACCTTGTTCCAAGCGGCCTTGCTACCAGGTATTTTCCTTGCGCTTTTGTATGCGGGCTATGCCTTTGTCTATGCGGTGTTCAATCCTGAAAAAGCCCCTGCGGTTGAGATGGGCTCTACCAACAGTGAGCCTGTCACGCGCGGTGAGAGCCTGACATGGTTCCTTGCTGCACCTGTCGCTTTGATCGGTGGTGCCATTCTTGCTGGTCAAATCGGGATCGTTGGATCGCAAAACCTTGCAGTGTCGAGCTTTAGCGACCAAGGCGCTGCGGCAAGCTTGCGCACAAACGTCTCTGAAACCTGTCAGGACGCTATGATCAATCGCCACGGTCAGGCGGCTTGGGATGTGGCGGTGGCCGAACAAGCTGCAATCAACGAAGCTGGCGGTCAGGTTGAATCAGAACGTCTGAGCGATGAAGCCTTTGCGGAAGCGAAAGCCGCCAAGATTGCAAACGCCGCCCCAATTGGTATTGGCATTTCGATCCTTCTGGTTCTCGGCGGTTTGACACTGACAACCGCCCGTGGCGTATCGCCTTCGATGGACCGAGTGCCCTTGATACTGGGCGCTATCGGGCTGCTGGGGATTGCGGCAGTCGACATCTTGTTTGTCCACCCTGATACAACCCCCGGCGTGACCTTTGTCAAAATCCTGATCCCACTTGCGATCTTCATGTACGGAGCCAAAGATGCTTTGGTCGCTCTTGCAGGAAACGAGCTTTTGCGCGTCGTGTTCCCGCCACTGATTTTGATCGTCGCTGTGCTCGGATCGATCCTTGGCGGCATCACCAACCCAACCCCAGCCGCGGCTTTGGGTGCAGGTGGTGCGTTGATGTTGGCGGCTTTCCGTCGGCTCAAGGATGAAGGCGGCAGCGGCAAGGTTATCTTGTGGTCTACCTTTGCTATTGTGATTTGTATCTTGGTGGGCGTGAATTTCGATCTTCGGATCAACCAAGAGGAAGTTGGTTTTGAAAGCTGGGTTGGGTTCTTTGTGGCTTATGCGGCTTATCTATATGCGCTCTTTGGGTTGCTGTATTCCTGCTGGGTTCTGTTCCGCAGCGGCGTTCTAAGCCCCGTTGTGCGTGAAACGGCCAAAGTGACGTCTATGGTCTTCACCATCCTGATCGGTTCACAGTTGTTGAACCTTGTGGTCATCAGCTTCGGTGGCGAACACTATATCCAACAATTCCTGAAATCTTTTGACGACGAGGTCAAAGTCTTCCTACTTGTTATGGTGGTTCTCTTTGTGTTGGGCTTCGTGCTCGACTTCCTTGAGATCATTTACATCGTGATCCCGATTGTTGGACCTGTCATCTACGGTGGCTCCTTTGATCCGAAGTGGGTGACCATTATGATCGCTGTGAACTTGCAAACATCGTTCCTCACACCGCCCTTTGGCTTTGCGTTGTTCTACCTGCGTGGGGTTGCACCGGCGAGTGTCACGACCAGACACATCTATCGCGGGATCATTCCGTTCGTTCTGATCCAAGTGGCAGGGCTGTTCTTGCTTTACTACTTCCCTGTGATCGTGACGTTCTTGCCTGATCTGTTGAA
>CAZWSE010000164.1:0-1585 GCA_964636575.1 uncultured Sulfitobacter sp.
GGGGCTTGGGGGCTTTGATATCCGCATGCGGGCGGGGTTTGTCTTTGGTCTCGGGATGCCCGTTAACGGTGATATCCGCGATATAGGTCAACACCTTGGTGCCGCGATCAAGGCGGCTTTTGAATTCAAACAGCTCCGGCGTCTCGTCGATGAACTTGGTGTGGTAGGTGTTATCCAGAAATGTGGGATGCTTCAGCAGGTTTTCCACGAAAGCAATGTTGGTCGATACGCCGCGAATACGGAATTCACGCAAAGCCCGGTCCATGCGGGCAATGGCCATCTCGGGCGTCGGGGCCTTGGCGGTGATCTTGGTCAGCAGGCTGTCGTAGTAGCGCGTGATCACGCCGCCCGCGTAAGCTGTGCCGCCATCGAGACGGATGCCCATGCCCGTGGCCGAGCGATACGCGGTGATGCGGCCATAGTCAGGGATAAAGTTGTTTTGCGGGTCCTCAGTGGTGATGCGGGTTTGCAGCGCATGACCTGTCAAGACCACATCCTTTTGGGTCGGCTTGCCGGTGGCCTCCGCGATGGGTTTGCCTTCTGCGATCAGGATTTGGGCGCGCACGATGTCGATGCCTGTGACTTCTTCGGTGACGGTATGTTCGACCTGCACGCGGGGGTTCACTTCGATGAAGTAAAACTTGCCGTCGTCCATATCCATCAGGAACTCGACGGTGCCCGCGCATTCATAATTGACGTGTTTACAGATCTTGTAGCCAAGGTCGCAAATCTCTTTGCGCTGGGCCTCGGTCAGGTACGGGGCAGGGGCGCGTTCCACCACCTTTTGGTTGCGGCGCTGGACGGAGCAATCACGCTCAAAAAGGTGATACATGCCGCCATGCTTGTCGCCCAAAATCTGGACCTCAACGTGACGGGCTTTCAGGATCATCTTTTCAAGGTAACCCTCACCATTGCCAAAGGCGGCCTCGGCCTCGCGGCGACCTTCGAGGATTTTCTCCTCAAGCTCGCTCTCTTCATAAATAGGACGCATGCCACGACCACCACCGCCCCAAGAGGCTTTGAGCATAAAGGGATAGCCGACGTCTGCGGCTTCCTTGCGAATGGCTTTCATATCGTCGCCAAGCACTTCGGTAGCAGGGATCACAGGCACACCTGCTTCTACGGCCACACGGCGGGCGCTTGCCTTGTCCCCCAAGGCGCGCATGGTTTCAGCCTTGGGGCCGATAAAGGTGATGCCATTGTTTTCGCAGGCATCGACGAACTCAGGGTTTTCAGACAGCAAGCCATAGCCAGGGTGGATCGCATCGGCACCAGAGGCTTTGGCGACGCGGATCATTTCGTCAATAGACAGGTACGCAGCCACAGGACCAAGACCTTCGCCGATGCGGTATGCCTCATCCGCCTTGAACCGGTGCAAGCCCAGTTTGTCTTCTTCTGCAAAGACAGCGACCGTCTTTTTGCCCATCTCATTGGCCGCGCGCATGATGCGAATGGCGATTTCACCGCGGTTGGCGATGAGGATTTTCTTGAAATCGGGCATGTCTGGTCCTTGGGTCGAATTGACGTTGCGTCTGTTTAGAAAGGAATGCGTCTCGCGTAAACTGGTAGTACTGGGTAGGTTGGC
>CAZWSE010000164.1:1685-4272 GCA_964636575.1 uncultured Sulfitobacter sp.
CCCATGTTCGATTCCATATCCTTGGCCAGCATATCCAGCAGATGCGCTGGGCCATCTGCCCCCAAAGCACCAAGCGCATAGTGGAAGGCGCGGCCCAGCATCACGAAGTCGGCGCCAAGCGCGATGGCCCGCAAGATGTCCAAGCCGCCGTCGATACCGCTGTCGAAGATGATGGGCAGTTTCGTGGCCTCGCGGACGGCTGGCAGGGCCTCGATCGTGGCGGGGGCGCCGTCGAACTGGCGGCCTGCGTGGTTGCTGATCCAGATTGCATCCGCGCCCAGCTGTTCAAGCTTGGCCGCACTTTCGGCGCGCATGACGCCTTTGATCAGCAAAGGGCCGTCCCAGTTGTCGCGCAGCCAAGACACGTAGTCCCAATCGGGCGAGGTGCGCAGAAGGTATCCGATATGCGCGGTCGAAGGCAGGTTGCCTTGGCCTGCATCGCCCGCAGCTTGCACATATTTATCAAGGGTCCGCATGTGCGGCATGCCGCGCGTGGCCATGCCCATCGCCCATGTGGGTTTGAGCGCGACTTGCGCCAACAAACGGGGCGTCAATTTTGGTGGTTGCGTTAGACCAGACCGCGTTTGACGTTCGCGGCGGCTGGCCACAGGCACGTCCACGGTCAGGATCAGGGCCTTAAAACCTGCGGCTTTGGCCCGCGCCAGCATATCGCGCCTGATATCTTCATCGCGCGGCGGGTACATCTGGAACCAGCCGTGATCGCCCAAATGCGGGGCGATATCTTCGGGCGATTGGGTGGCGACCGTGGACAGGCAATAGGGCAGACCCGCCTTTGCCGCGGCCTGCGCCAAAAGCTGTTCGGCATCGGGCCACATCAAACCCGACATGCCCACAGGGGCGATCCCGATGGGCAGGGCGTGGGTTTGGCCCAGCAAGGTCGTGCTCAGATCGGGTGTGAATTCACCATGCAGGATCGACGGTTCAAACTTGATCCGGTCGAACATGTCGCTGTTGCGGTGCTTTGTGACCTCATCGCCCGTGCCGCTGTCGAGATATTCCCAAACGAATTTGGGAATGCGGTGGCGGGCTTTCAGTTTGAGATCGTAAAGCCCGGGGAATTTTGCGTGCAGGTCCATGGCCCGCATTTGTGGCCTGAACGGGTTGAATGTCCAGTGGCTTATCGATGCGTTGTTTGAATTATCGCTCTATCCCAAACGCAAGTATTGTCTTTGGGGCTCTGCCCCAAACCCCGGGATTTATTTTGAACAAAGAAGGGGGGAACAAGAGAAGAACATGGCTTTTCCTTTTTGTGTATGCGCGCTAGCATAGGCGAATGAGCAGTTTTGATGAAATGGACGCCTTTGAGGGCGCATCTTTGTCCGCCCGCGCGATGGCCGCCCGTCCGCAGCCTTATCTTGAGGGGTTGAACCCCGAACAGCGTCGCGCGGTTGAGGCAATGGATGGTCCTGTCTTGATGCTGGCTGGTGCTGGAACCGGCAAGACCAAGGCCCTGACCACCCGTATTGTGCATTTGCTGAACACCGGCCGTGCGCGGCCTAATGAGGTGTTGGCTGTGACCTTCACCAACAAAGCTGCCCGTGAGATGAAGACCCGTGTGTCGGGTATGTTGGGGCAAACGGTAGAGGGGATGCCCTGGCTTGGCACTTTCCATTCGATCTGTGTGAAACTGCTGCGCCGCCATGCTGAATTGGTCGGGCTGAAATCGAATTTCACCATTTTGGACACCGACGACCAGTTGCGGTTGCTAAAGCAATTGATTGCCGCGACCAACATTGATGACAAACGCTGGCCCGCCCGTTTGCTGGCGGGCATCATCGACGGCTGGAAGAACCGTGCCTTCACCCCTGAAACCGTCCCTGCGGCCGATGCGGGGGCGTATAACAACATGGGGGTAGAGCTTTACGCCCAATACCAGACCCGCTTGCGTGAATTGAATGCGGTCGATTTTGGGGACTTGCTGTTGCATGTGGTTGGGATTTTCCAAACCCACGAGGACGTGCTGGAACAGTACCAGCGGTGGTTCAAGTTCATTTTGGTCGACGAATACCAAGATACCAATGTCGCCCAGTACCTCTGGCTGCGGCTGTTGGCGGGCGGGCATAAGAACATCTGTTGCGTCGGCGATGATGACCAATCGATCTACGGCTGGCGCGGTGCCGAAGTGGGCAATATCCTGCGGTTCGAGACGGATTTTCCGGGGGCTGCCGTGATCCGGTTGGAACAGAATTACAGGTCAACCCCGCATATTCTGTCAGCTGCCAGTGGCGTGATCGCTGGCAATAAAGGCAGGCTTGGCAAGGACTTATGGACCGAAGTTGAACAAGGTGAGAAGGTCCGCCTGATCGGCCATTGGGACGGCGAAGAGGAAGCCCGCTGGATCGCCGAGGAAGTCGAAGCCTATCAGCGCGGCACGCGCGGGCATGATCCGCTTAGCCTCGACGATCAGGCCATTCTGGTCCGGGCGTCCTTCCAGATGCGCGCATTCGAGGATCGCTTCCTGACAATCGGCCTGCCCTACCGCGTCATCGGCGGTCCGCGCTTTTATGAACGCATGGAGATCCGCGATGCGATGGCCTACTTCCGCGTCGCGGTCTCACCCGATGAC
>CAZWSE010000165.1:0-4121 GCA_964636575.1 uncultured Sulfitobacter sp.
TGACCGGAAAAGGCCCGATGGTTGGCAACAATGTCAGCCACGCCAAAAACAGAACCAGACGCCGTTTCCTGCCGAACCTGACGGAAACCGCCCTGATGTCGGAAACGCTGGGCCGGACCTTCCGCCTGCGCGTCGCCACCTCGGCATTGCGCACGGTCGACCACCGCGGTGGCCTGGACGCGTTTCTGCTGAAAGCCAAAGACATCGATCTCAGCGCCAACGCGCTTAAGATCAAGAAAGAAATCGTGAAGGCCCAAGCCGCCTGAACACGTTTCTTTTTCGGTAAAACCGCCCCGCGTTCCGCGGGGCTTTTTTGTTGGGCAGTTGCTGGTTTGTCGGTAAGTGCGGAACTGGCAGAAGGCGCACTCAACCGGCTGTGGCTGGGCCAAGCAAAGCAGAAGCTGCACCGCGCAGGAAGGTCCGGTTCTCGGGATGCGGTCAAAAACGTGACAAAACCAAACCGAATCTTGCCAAAGGTTTGTGGCACAAGATCTTTCAAGGCTCCCATACCCGTCGCCGTCAGTGATAAAACCCACCGGTTTTGGTGAACAGGTATTGTCGGGGGGGTGTGTCCGCAGTGCGGACAAACCGGACTTGTGCAGATGCGGCTATTGCTCACGCAGCATTCGTTCGCAGGTGCCGCACGTTCATCGCTGTGCCGCGGCAAATGTCGCTGAACCGGTCATTCACATTGGCAGATTGCGCATGAACCAAGATCGAGCTTTTGTAGCGAGTTCTGCCAATGTGAAAGACGCGGGGCAAAGCTGGTGCTGGTTTGTCGGACGCAGGCATCTTCTTGCCGCGTATTCTGGGCGTTGACTTTACGCACAAGGTTCTTCGTCATTAATCTGAAGGTAATGAAGTTCATTCGGAAAAAGTGGGGCCTATCCAGCATACCCAACACGCTCGCTTTCGATGTGTGGAAAATATGGGCAACCAAACAAAGAGTGCTCTATTTGATTGCGGGTAAGAAAATTGCGTGCGCACGCAAACCGCAACCTCTTGACGTTCCCTAATCAGACTCAAATGACGGCACCATGAACCGTGACCTGCGCATTCTAGTTGTCGAGCCTGACCCCGAACGCGTGCTTGGCATTATCAATGCCTTGACGGACGCAGGGTGGTCGGATGTCAAAGCGCTTGGGCAGATCTCGGCGTTGGACCGCACGGTCAGGGAATTCACGCCAGATATAGTGCTGATCGATCTGACCAACCCCGATCGCGACACGCTTGAACATATCTCCTTTGCCACCGAAACCTCCAAACGCGCTGTGGCGCTGTTTGTCGATCAAACCGACGACGCCCTGACGCAGGCGGCGCTCAATGCCGGGGTCAGCGCCTATGTTGTTGATGGCCTCAATATGGAGCGGATCAAGTCGGTTCTTGAGACTGCCATCGCACGTTTCAAGGTCATGCGACAGATGCAGTCGGAACTGGATGCCGCGAAACAAGCGCTTGAGGATCGCAAGACAATCGACCGGGCAAAGGGTATCCTGATGCGCCAGCGCACTCTGTCTGAGGGCGAGGCCTACACGCTGCTGCGCAAAACGGCCATGGGACAAAACCGCAAGGTCATCGACGTAGCGCAAGCTCTGGTGACGGCAGCGGATTTGTTATCATGACCGACCGTGTTTTGAATTGCGGGTATGTTCCGCTTGTGGATTGTGCGCCTCTGGTGATCGCAAGGGAGCTTGGGTTTGCCGCCGAAGAAGGGCTTGCCCTCAATCTTGTTGCACAACCCTCGTGGTCTGCTCTGCGAGACATGCTTGCTCTGGGTCATCTGGACGCCGCGCATATGCTGTCGCCGATGCCCGTTGCGATGTCGATCGGGCTGGGTGGATTGTCCGCGCAGATTGATGCGCTGATGGTTCTGTCGGTGAATGGCACGGTTTTCGGGGTGTCGAACGGGATCGCGGCAGAGCTGGGCAAGGTCCGGTTTGGCGATGCGCTGGGCCTTTTGAAGGCACTGGCGGCGCGCGGGTCTGGCCCGCTGAGGATTGGCGTTCCGTTTCACTATTCCATGCACCGTCTACTGCTGAACTATTGGACATCATCTTCGGAGGGCCTCAAGATCGAAGAGATCACCGTGCCGCCACCGCGCATGGCCGATGCGGTTGCGGAAGGGTTCGTTGACGCGTTCTGGGTCGGTGAACCTTGGGGCAGTGTTGCGGTTCAGCAGAACGTTGGGCAGTTGATGATGGCCGGCCAGGACGTCTGGAACTTTGCGCCCGAAAAGGTTCTGGCTGTCCGTCATGACTGGGCTGACACCAACGAGGACACGGCCCGCAGGCTCATGCGCGCAGTATACAGGGCGTCTGCGTGGCTGGATTCGCGCACCAACCGCACGCTTGCCGTTGAAATTCTGGCACGTAGCGAACACCTCAGCATGTCGCCTGATTTGATTGATCCTGCCCTGTCGGGCCAGGTTACACCCTTATTGAACCACGCGCCCGAAGCGGTGGCGCGTTTCGTGCAGTTTCACAAGCACGCCGCATCATTTCCATGGCGCAGTCAGGCGGCGTGGATCGCGCAACAGTTGGGCGCAGATCCTGCGGGCATCCAGAAGGCCAAGGCCTGTTTTCGCTCGGATCTCTATCGCCAGAACTTAAGCGGGATCGGGGCCGACATGCCGGGCGCATCTGAAAAGGTCGAGGGCGCGTTGAGGTATGAAACCGCAGTGGCATCAACGGGCGGTCATATGATTCTCGCACCGGATGCCTTTTTTGATGGCAGAACCTTCGACTTTCCGGCTGAGAACTGATGAAAAGTCAGGCACCTTCTGCATCGCGGCAAAATTCTCTGCGGCTTTGCAGCATTCTAATTGCGGATCGTGCGGTTTACCCACCATCCTAAGACCAAAGGGCAACGACGCCCGCTGATCCGCGCTGACCGATGCAGGTGGCGCAATATCCATGAGCAACGCCGCTCGTAGGGACCACGGACTTCCTCCCCCGTGATCTTTACGTGCGGCGTTTTTTGTTTCGCCCCATGCGGGCCCAGAAAGGAACAGACAATGAAGAATACAATCGCGATGCTTTTGGCGTCATCCAGCCTGTTGGCGACAGCCGCCGCAGCCCAGTCCCTTGACCTGGAAAAGGAGGACCTGACGCTTGGCTTCATCAAGCTGACCGATATGGCACCCTTGGCCGTCGCCTATGAACTGGGCTATTTCGAGGACGAAGGCCTTTTCGTAACGCTTGAGGCACAGGCCAACTGGAAGGTGCTGCTGGACGGTGTCATTAGTGGAGAGTTGGACGGTGCCCACATGCTGGCGGGTCAACCGTTGGCGGCAACCATCGGCTACGGCACCGAAGCGCACATCATTACGCCGTTTTCAATGGACTTGAACGGCAATGCGATCACGGTGTCCAACGAAATCTGGGAAGAGATGCGCCCCAATGTGCCGCTGATGGACGATGGCCGCCCGCAGCACCCGATCAGCGCCGCTGCACTGGCCCCGGTGGTTGAGGATTACAAAGACCGGGGCGTCCCATTCAACATGGGCATGGTGTTCCCCGTGTCCACCCACAACTACGAAATCCGGTATTGGCTGGCCGCTGGCGGGCTTGAGCCTGGCTATTATAGTGAGCAGGACATTTCGGGTCAGATCGGGGCCGACGTGCTTTTGTCTGTGACCCCACCACCACAAATGCCCGCCACGATGGAGGCCGGCACGATCTTCGGCTACGCCGTGGGTGAGCCATGGAACCAACAGGCCGTGTTCAAGAATATCGGCGTGCCGGTGATCACCGATTACGACATGTGGAAAAACAACCCCGAGAAAGTGTTCGGGATCACCGCCGAGTTTGCCGAAGAAAACCCAAACACCACGCTCGCGCTGACCAAGGCGTTGATCCGCGCCGCCATCTGGCTGGATGAAAACGAAAACGCCAACCGAGAAGAGGCGGTGCAGATGTTGTCGCGGTCAGAATATGTCGGTGCAGATGCGGAAGTTATTGCCAACTCCATGACCGGGTTCTTTGAGTTTGAAAAAGGGGATGTACGCCCAGCCCCCGATTTCAACGTGTTCTTCCGCTACAACGCGACCTACCCGTTCTATTCCGATGCGATCTGGTATCTGACGCAGATGCGCCGCTGGGGCCAAATCCCGGAAACTGTGT
>CAZWSE010000166.1:0-4074 GCA_964636575.1 uncultured Sulfitobacter sp.
GGCAGACGCTGGCTCGGCGCCTGCGGCTTGGTTCCGAGCCGGTATGTGCTTTGGTTGCTTAGCGCCTGTGAAGCCACATAGGTTCGCTCATTGCCGAAGTGGCTTTCGCGCCTGTCTGCCCTACATGAGCGCATACCATCGCATACATAAATTGACGCAGGGCCCTCACACTTCGTTGACACATTAAGCGAGACGCTGCAAAGTTAATCATCCCCTAGGGGAAAGCCTGTTGAGAAAGACTAAAATACATGAAGAAAGTATATACTTCTCCGGCGGATGCGCTGGATGGTTTGCTATTTGATGGCATGTTCATTGCCTCTGGTGGATTCGGTTTGTGCGGAATCCCAGAGCTTTTGTTGCAAGCCATCAAGGATGCCGGCACCAAGGATCTGACCTTTGCGTCCAACAACGCAGGCGTCGATGATTTTGGCATTGGTATTTTGTTGCAGACCAAACAGGTCAAGAAGATGATCAGCTCTTACGTGGGCGAAAACGCTGAATTCATGCGCCAGTATCTCAGTGGTGAGCTTGAGTTGGAATTTAACCCGCAGGGCACCTTGGCCGAGCGTATGCGCTCTGCCGGGTGTGGCATCCCCGGCTTTTATACCAAGACTGGCGTCGGCACGGTCATCGCTGACGGCAAGGAGCACAAAGACTTCCCCACCGGCCCTGAGGGTGCCGCTGAGACCTATATCATGGAGACCGGTCTGTTCGCCGATGTGTCCATCGTCAAAGCGTGGAAGGCCGATGCCACCGGCAATCTGGTGTTCCGCAAAACCGCCCGCAACTTCAACCCCCCTGCTGCTATGTGCGGTAAGGTCTGTGTGGCTGAAGTTGAAGAGATCGTACCTACGGGGTCTTTGGACCCGGATTCGATCCACTTGCCGGGCATCTATGTTCATCGTCTTGTTCAAGGCGAGCATGAAAAGCGCATCGAACAACGCACGACGCGCGCGGCCTAGGGGGCACTTTCAATGGCAGATACAGCATCATTTTCAAAAGACGACCTGCAAACCGAGGCCCAGTTTGATGGCTTTACCCGCGCGGATGTGTCGATGGTGTTGTCGAACCCTCATATGGACGACAACCCGATTGTCTATGTGAACGAAGCCTTCCAGCGCACAACTGGCTATGCCCGTTCTGCTGTTATCGGCCGCAATTGTCGCTTTCTGCAGGGTGAGGATACCCAGAAGGCCGATGTTGATGTGCTCCATGATGCTATCGACAAGGATCAGAATGTTGCCGTTGATATCGTCAATTATCGCGCCAATGGTGAGCCTTTTCTGAACCGGTTGATCGTCGCCCCCATCCGTGATGCGGACGGTAAGGTTCAGTATTTCATGGGCATCCAGAAAGAGATTTCCAGCAGCGCTGAATCCGGTCAGGCTGCTGTTGTGTCTGATCAATTGATCGAGGTTCAGAACCGCGTTCAGACCGATATGTCCATGATCATCGGTATGATCCGTGATCAGTCCAGAGGCAGCAGTGCTCCTGAGGAGTTTTCTGCTCTTGCCCGCCGTGTCGAGACTTTGCAGATTTTGTATGAAGAAATGAAGCTCGCCGATCGTCAGTCAAACGTCGACAGTATTCATATGGGCAGCTATCTGTCTCGCGTCACCTCTGCGATTACCCATACCGAGGGTCGGTCCGGTATTCGTGTGAATGTACAGGTTGAGGCCTTGGAGGCGTCCGTTGAGGTTGCCACCCGTGTTGGCTTGGTGCTGTCCGAGCTGCTGTCCAATGCCTTCTTGCACGCCTTTGACCGGTTGGACGACGGGTTTGTCGAGGTGCGTTTGACCCGATTGTCGGGGGGTGGGTTGCGTCTGTCCATTTCTGATGATGGTCTTGGCATCCCTGCCGATGTCGAGTGGCCCAGCAAAACCACCCGCGGTGGTCGCATTGTTGGTGGCCTGATCGAAGGCCTAGAAGGCACGTTGCAACTGAACCGCGGCGCTGCGGGCAGTGTGATTGTAATTGATGTGCCTGCGGGCGCGAATATCTCTTAAGACATAAGGACGAATGGAATGGCGTGGGATCGCAACCAAATGGCCGCCCGTGCGGCGCTGGAATTGCAAGACGGTTGGTATGTGAACCTTGGCATCGGTATTCCGACCCTCGTGTCCAACTATATTCCCGAGGGCATTGAAGTCACCCTGCAATCCGAGAACGGCATGTTGGGCATGGGCCCCTTCCCTATTGAGGGTGAAGAAGACGCCGATTTGATCAATGCCGGTAAGCAGACCATTACCGAGCTGCCTCAGACGGCCTACTTTGACAGCTCGCAATCCTTTGGCATGATCCGTGGCGGCAAGATCGCGATGGCCATCCTTGGGGCGATGGAGGTTGCCGAGAACGGGGACCTTGCCAACTGGATGATCCCTGGCAAGCTGGTCAAGGGTATGGGTGGCGCTATGGATTTGGTGGCCGGTGTTGGCCGTGTGGTCGTTGTTATGGATCACACCAACAAGCACGGTGACAGCAAGGTTTTGCCTGAATGTACTTTGCCTTTGACCGGTAAGGGTGTCGTGGATCGTATTATCACCAACTTGGGCGTGTTGGATGTTGTGGACGGCGGTTTGAAGATTGTTGAATGTGCCGAAGGCGTGACCGAAGACGAATTGCGCGCTGCGACATTGGCCAAGATCGTTTGATTTTATAGCCAGCTGCGCTGACGCGATACTTTAGGGGTTTCGCCGCACGATCTGTTCAGGGGCTTCGCAACGCTGTCTGACTAGGGGCTTCGCCACGCCTTTTAACTGGGGGCTTCGCCACACGATCTATTTAGGGGCTTCGCCCCGGGCGGTTCCCGCCCTCCCCAGGATATATTTGGAACAAAGAAGTGCGGGCTTTCGTTTCTGCCTTAGTTCATTGCTGCAAAGACGCATCCGTCTGAGACCAGTTCCGGCGGTGTCAGGCACAGCCCTTTCGCCACTTGGAAAGCTGCTAGTACTTTGGGCACGTAGTCCCGAGTTTCTGCAAAAGGTGGCACACCGTCGTGTTTGCGCACGTTGCCTTCGCCTGCGTTATATCCTGCAAGCACCATGATCGGGTCGCCTTTGAATTCGCCCATCAGCCAATCCAGGTATTTAACCCCGCCCGCAATGTTGTCTGTGGCCACGGTTCTGTCTGTGACCCCGAAGCGTTCTGCTGTTGCGGGCATGAGCTGCATCAGACCTGTGGCCCCTGCACTGCTGATCGCATCCGCTTTCCCTGCGGATTCGACCGAGATTACAGCCAGCACCAAAGCTGGTGAGACTTTTGTATTGATTGTTGAGAGCAGAATGTCTTTGCCGTGCAATGTGGCGATGTCCTGAAGCGCTTGCAGGCGTGGTGCCCGAACGGGTTGGGCAGCCCCTGCGATGGCGGACATGGCTATTTCGAGATTGTTTGGCGCGGATTGGCCGAGATTTGGTGAGACTTTATCCCAGAACCAGACGTATTGCCCGAGCGGAGCCTTGGGGGCTGGCGCAGGTGCTAGGGCTGTTTGCGCAGGTGGTGTGCTGGGCGCTGCGACTGCCGCCGGTGTCGCGCTCGGATCGATTTGTACGGTGATCCGTTTGCCGACCGTCGCCTTAGATGTCGGAGGCTTGACCCGCTTGGCCGAAAAATCCGCAAAAGGCTTGGGGCTTTCGGCCGCCGCCCAGGAGGCTGTGAGCAAGCTGAGGGCCGCTGCCGCCAAAATGCGCGTCGTCTTCATGCAATACATCCAAACAAACAGATCCTGTTGCGCGATGTTGTGCCAGAGAATGGCTGTTCGGGCCAGAGAAAGCGGTCAAAAACCAAGGCAAAGCGGCCCAATTCGGCACGTTTTGGTGCGTCATTAATGGAAACTTAACCTTTTCTTCATTTTTTTATCCATGTTTATCAGTCGGATAGGCAAAAACTCGCCCTTTTTTTGTGCTGTCTCGAATTCCGCGAATTGCCGTCAAACTGATGCCCCAATCACACGTCTATATAGCTGCACACCTCGACGACAGGCTGATGTGAGAGATCGGCCGCTACGTTTTTGAGGCTGCTACTGAAACTGAGATTGATCCTTTGGAGGGACACACAATGATGAACTTTATCAAAAAC
>CAZWSE010000167.1:0-4009 GCA_964636575.1 uncultured Sulfitobacter sp.
GTGGCCGAATGGCGTTTGGTGATCGTGCCCGCCTGATCGACGCGCACAAAGAAGAAGGGAATACCCTTGGCACCGGGGCGCTGCATCGTGGACAGGCGGTGGGCGACTTGTTCAATTGATGCGCCAAAGCGCTGGGCCAGCCGTTCCAGATCGTGGCGCATATCACGCGCCGTTTCCAAAAAGGCGACATAGGGCATCATGGCGGCGCCCGCAAAGTAATTGGCCAGCCCGATCTTGGCGATGCCGCGTGCTTCGTCTGTCTGGAAACGGGCCAGATCAAGGGTGGCCTCTAACAGCTTGTCTTGCTTGACTAAAGCCAGTTGCAACAATAGCTGAAAACTGCGGGTCTCAGGCTCGGCGCGCTCGGACAGGGTCAGGGTGCGGGTGTCTGCATCATAGGATCGCAGGGTGTCTGTGTCGGCGAACCGGACAGTGACACCGCTTTCGGCCAAGTGCTGCACAGCACGGTCACGCAGCATCGCGGGGGTTTCTATGTCGGCTGCAAAATGCTCGGCCGCACGGTCGACCGCATCAATGTAATTGTCGCAATAGTGAAAGAAGTCGCGCACCTCGTCCCAAGGGCTTGGGGTGTGGGTCATATCCTGACGGCCCAAGGCCTCGTCCAAAGCCGCAAGGCGCTCGTTCGCTTGGCGGTAAGCACCATGCAATTCGATGAAGGCACGGGCCAAAGCGGGGGCATTTGAGGCCGTCAGCCGCAGATCGGCCAAGGGCGGTGTATCATCGGCAAAGACAGGATCACCCAAGGCTTCCGACAGATCACTGACCAAGCGCTCGGTATCACCGGACCCTAGCTCGGTCACATCGAACCCGAACTCACGCGCCAAGGCCAGAAGCACAGTGGTGGACACAGGCCGGTTGTTGTTCTCCATCTGGTTGAGATAGGGCAGCGACACACCCAGCTTGGCGGCAAAGGCCTTTTGGGTCAGGGCCAGCTTCGTGCGGGTCTCGCGCAGCTTCGATCCGGCGAACAGTTTTTGGGTGGCCATCGGTCAGGCGCCTTTGCAAATTAGCAATCTGGCCTGTGATAACTTTGCAAAGTCAGCGCCGCAAGGGGGTCAAAGCCCGATCTGGCGCTGGCGGTAGATGACATAGGCAATGGCAACCAACCCCAAAAGCGAACAGATCAGCATCAACCACAGCAACGGATCCGCCCCACTGCCTGGGGTCAAGACCGCTCCGGCCAGCGCGCTTAAGCAGGCACCGCCACCGATCATCATGGACCCGCCAAGGCCCGATGCCGTACCCGCAAGATGGGGGCGCACAGACAGCATGCCCACAGTGCCGTTGGCGATCGTCAGCCCGTTGCCAAGGCCCACAAAGGTCATAAAGCCGAAAAAGCTGTAAATCGTGCCGTAGCCCATCCAGATCACAGCCAATGACAGCGCGCAGCCTAAGGCATTAAACACGCAGCCCCACGCCACGAGGATGTTGATGCCATAGCGGGTGGCCAGCTTTCCGGTCAGAAAGTTGCCCGCCATATAACCAATCGCGGGCGCGCCAAAGAAAAAGCCAAGGGTGGCGGGATCAAGGCCAAACACTTCCGATCCGACATAGGGGGCGCCACCAAGATAGGCAAAAAAGGACCCCGCGCTTAGGGCAGTGGCCAGACAATAGCCCCAAAAGCGGGGGGATTTCAGCAGCTCAGGATATTGGGAAAACTGACCCAGCACCGTTTGATCGGACTTGGGCGCGGTTTCCCCCATATCGGCATAGGCCAGCCACAGGGCAAAAACGCCAAGGGCAATCAGGATCCAGAAGTTGGACTGCCAGCCAAACCACTGGGCAAATATACCGCCCACGGCAGGGCCAAGCATGGGCACAACGGCCATACCCATTGTGATATAACCCATCAAGGATGCGGCCTCATCTTGGGGGGCAATGTCGCGGACAACAGCGCGGGTCAACACCATGGCCACAGCAATGACGGCTTGGAGCATGCGAAAGATCAAAAAGCTCTCGGCGGTGGGGGCATAGATGCAGCCCAAAGTGGCGAGCAAAAACAGGAACAAGCCGCCCAAGATGATCGGACGACGGCCAAACTTGTCGGACAGGGGGCCAATGAACAGCTGCAAGATGCCGCTGAACCCCAGATAAAGCCCGACAGACAGCTGCATCACCGCATAATCGGTCTCGAAATGGGCGGCCATGCTGGGCAGGCTCGGCAGAAAGATATTCATCGCCAAGGCCGACAAACCGGTCAGCAGGATCATGGTCGAAATATGCGGCGGGGTCTTACGGTTCAGAAATTCGATGTGAGGAAGAGAACTCATGCCTCAGGGGTATGGGGCAGGCATGGGATTGTCCATCAAGACATCGCGTTAAAGGCGAATATTTGCAGATTTGCATTTAGCTGGCGCGCAACTTCGCAAAATTTGCAAATTTGCGGATCATCGCTAGCCGCAACGTGGCGTAAACGCTATACAGCCCCAAATCGCATGAAAAGGGGCACTCCGACATGAAAGACATCCTGACAGAGCTTGCAGGTCGCCGCGAAACCGCGCGCTTGGGCGGTGGACAAAAGCGCATCGACGCACAGCACGGCCGCGGCAAGCTGACCGCACGCGAACGGATTGAGCTACTGCTCGATGAAGGCTCCTTTGAAGAGTTCGACATGTTCGTGACCCACCGCTGCACAGACTTCGGGATGGAAAAGCAAAAGCCGGCAGGCGACGGGGTGGTCACAGGCTGGGGCACCGTCAACGGGCGGCAAGTCTATGTGTTCTCACAAGATTTCACCGTTCTGGGCGGGTCGGTGTCGGCAACGCATGCCAAAAAGATATGTAAAATCATGGACATGGCCGTTGAAAACGGCGCACCCGTGGTAGGCATCAACGATTCAGGCGGGGCGCGTATTCAAGAAGGCGTCGACAGTCTCGCAGGCTACGGCGACGTGTTTGAACGCAACATTCGCGCCTCAGGCGTCGTGCCGCAGATCAGCCTGATCATGGGGCCATGCGCGGGCGGGGCGGTCTATTCGCCTGCGATGACAGACTTTATCTTTATGGTGAAAGACAGCTCTTACATGTTCGTGACAGGGCCTGACGTTGTGAAAACGGTCACCAACGAACAGGTCACAGCAGAAGAACTCGGCGGGGCAGGGACGCATACCAAAAAGTCCTCCGTCGCCGATGCAGCGTTTGAAAACGACGTGGAAGCCATCGCTGAAACGCGCCGTTTGATTGATTTCCTGCCCGCAAACAACCGTCAAAAACCGCCAGTGCGGCCCTTCTTTGATGAACCTGACCGGGTAGAGGCATCATTGGATACGCTTGTGCCCGAAAACCCGAACCAGCCCTACGATATGAAAGAACTGATCCTGAAAATCGCGGATGAGGGCGATTTTTACGAAATTCAGGAAGAGTTTGCGAAGAACATCATCACAGGCTTTATCCGTCTTGAAGGGCGCTCGGTCGGGGTGGTCGCGAACCAGCCGATGGTGCTTGCAGGGTGCTTGGATATCGACAGCAGCCGCAAAGCCGCGCGGTTTGTGCGCTTCTGCGATGCTTTTGACATTCCGATCCTGACGCTTGTGGATGTGCCGGGCTTCCTGCCCGGGACGTCACAGGAATACAACGGCGTCATCAAACACGGGGCGAAACTGCTTTATGCTTACGGCGAAGCGACAGTGCCCAAAGTGACGGTCATCACCCGCAAAGCCTACGGCGGCGCTTATGTTGTTATGGCCTCCAAGCACCTGAAAGCAGACATCAATTACGCATGGCCCACCTCCGAGATCGCGGTGATGGGGGCCAAGGGTGCAACCGAGATTATCCACCGCGCCGACCTAAACGACCCCGACAAAATCGCAGCCCACGCCGCGGAATACGAAGAACGGTTCGCGAACCCCTTCGTCGCAGCCGAGCGCGGATTTATTGACGAGGTCATCCAGCCGAAGTCGACGCGGAAACGGGTGGCGCGGGCGTTTGCATCGCTGCGGAACAAGAGCGTGCATGTGCCGTGGAAGAAGCACGATAATATTCCGTTGTGA
>CAZWSE010000168.1:0-3591 GCA_964636575.1 uncultured Sulfitobacter sp.
CGCCGCCCAGGATGTTTCGGATCGTCCCGTTGGGGCTGCGCCACATCTTCTTGAGGCCAAACTCTTCCACACGGGCCTCATCTGGGGTGATGGTCGCGCATTTGACGCCGACGCCATGCTTTTTGATTGCTTCAGCCGCATCAATGGTAATCTGGTCATCCGTATCGTCGCGGGCCTGCATCCCAAGATCGTAATATTTCAGATCCACGTCGAGGTAGGGCAGGATCAGCTTTTCCTTGATGAAGGCCCACATAATGCGGGTCATTTCATCACCGTCGAGTTCAACGATGGGGTTTTCTACCTTGATCTTTGACATAGCAAGCGGCCTTTCTAAGCGCGATTTGGCATCTGCGCGGTTTACCCCAGATCAGACGGGCTGAGAAGGGGAAGATGGGCGCGGACAATCGCTTGTTGCACCCTATGGTTTAAGAGCGATTAACCCCTTGGCTCGCAAGAGGCGGGCGGAAGTGTATTCGGAAACCGTTCTGCAATCTTCGCGCAGGCAAAATCCTTTGCAGGCTGCGGCATGCGGGAATTGATTTCAGTGAAAATCTCGTCGTAAGGCGTGTCGCCGGAGACAGCAAATTGGTACCACTTGAAATACACAAGCACCGCCAGAACCACGACGACGCCGAGGATAAGCCTAAGAAACGTCGATCTCGCGCTGCGTTTGCGTCTGTTTTTGCCGTTGAGGTTCGGCTGTGTCGGTTGTTCGTCCTGCATCTGAAATACCTTTCGGTTACGGGTTAAAGAACTTGGAAATCTGGTGCTTGGCGTAGGTCCAAAGGGCAGGCGCGCCGATCTGAATTTTGGTGCCCACGCGGGCCTCAATCATGTCTTCGGTCACATTATAGTCTGTCCATGACCCGCCACCTGACGCAAGATTTTGCATGGGCGGTTGGAAGCGGTCCAGCGATTTGGCGAATTGAGCGGTGGGGGTTGCAGCGGCTTCAAACTCATCCCAAATCGCGCGAAGGTCGATTGCTATGTCATTGGGAAGCAGTCCAAAAATGCGGTCGGCGGCGGCCTGTTCAAGCTGTTCCATCTCGGCCGCGTCGAACTCACCAAAGATAGGGTTATCGCCTGCGTCGATCTCGACGATGTCATGCACGATCAGCATTTTGATGGCCAATCCCAGATCGACCTCTGGTCCGGCCTGATCCGACAGCACCAAAGCATAAAGCGCCAGATGCCAGCTGTGTTCAGCAGAGTTTTCGTACCGCGACCCGTCACAAAGCGTCGTGCCGCGGACGATAGATTTCAGACGATCGGCCTCATTCAAAAAGGCAATTTGGCGATCGAGCCGGTCAGTCATCCTTGGCGGAGACCTCAGCCAGTTTCTTATCGAGAATGACCCGCGCTCGTTGTTCCGCGCGGCGCACCCGCACGGCTGTGGAATAGGCTTCTTCCATCGTCTGGGACGAGCCACCAATGGCATCTGCGACTTGTTGAACAAAGGCGTCGTCACTGTCCTTGTTCAGGATCTCAAGGCTTATCTTTGCCAGTTCGTCTGCGACGTCTTCTACAATACCCATGGGCTTACCGTGTTGTCTCTGTCAGGCGCTGCTTGACGTAGGCCGTTGTGTTGTCGATCAGGGTTTCCATATGCGGTGGCTCAAAGAAGTGGCCTGCACCTTCGACTTCTTGGTGGGTGATCGTGATGCCCTTTTGTTCGTGCAATTTGGACACCAGCGACACCGTATCCGCAGGCGGGGCAACCCGATCAGCGGAGCCGTTGATCACCAGACCCGAAGACGGGCAGGGTGCAAGGAAACTGAAGTCATACATGTTTGCAGGTGGTGAGACCGAGATGAACCCTGTGATTTCTGGCCGCCGCATCAAAAGCTGCATTCCAATCCATGCCCCAAACGAGAAGCCCGCAACCCAGCAGTGCTTGGAGTTGTTGTTCATCGATTGCAGGTAATCAAGCGCCGAGGCCGCATCCGAAAGCTCACCAATCCCTTGATCGTATTCGCCCTGACTGCGCCCAACCCCGCGGAAGTTAAACCGCAGCACCGTGAAGCCCATGTTATAAAAGGCATAGTGCAGGTTGTAGACAACCTTGTGGTTCATCGTACCGCCAAATTGCGGGTGCGGATGCAGGATGATCGCGATGGGTGCATCCCGCTCTTTTTGCGGATGGTAGCGACCTTCAAGTCGACCTTCTGGACCGGGAAAAATGACCTCGGGCATAGGGGCCCCTTTAATATGGGTCGAAGGGGCCGTTCGCATTCTTGACGAATTTGATCAGACACCTTAGAACGGTTCTAATTCGAAGCAGGGGATGGAACCCCGTGCCGTGCCGGTTGGACTTAAAGTTAATGGGCCTTGCCGTCAATCAATTCGCCTAATTTCCGGGGGCTGTGCCATGAAATTGTCGACCAAGGGACGCTATGCGATGGTTGCTTTGTCTGACATTGCATTGCAGCCCGACAGCACGCTGGTCACCCTTGGCGAAATTGCCGAGCGGCAGGATATATCACTGCCTTATCTTGAGCAGTTGTTCGTAAAACTGCGCCGCGCCGGTTTGGTGGTATCTGTTCGGGGACCCGGCGGTGGCTATCGCTTGGCATTGTCCCCGTCCGATATTCGCGTGGTCGATGTTCTGGCCGCCGTTGATGAGACCGTTGACGCCATGCACAAGGGCGCCGGTGCGTCTGGTGGTGCATCTGGCAGTCGCGCCCAGTCTTTGACCAACCGTTTGTGGGAAGGCCTAAGCGCCCATGTCTATGTGTTTTTACATCAGACCCGTTTGTCCGATGTGATTTCAAACGAGCTTGCCCCCTGTCCGGCGGTGCCCAACCTGTTCGCCGTTGTGGATGAATGAGATGTTGCATGCCTCCGGCGGGGATTTATTTGGAACAAAGAAGTAGATGACACGTACCTATCTGGATCATAACGCGACGGCCCCTTTGCGGGTGGAGGCACGAGACGCGATGCTGTCTGCGATGGATCTTGTGGGCAATCCGTCTTCGGTGCACGCGGAAGGCCGCGCGGCCAAGATGCTGATCGAGCGCGCGCGCGGGCAGGTTGCGGGTTTGGCGGGGTGTTCGCCAACGCAGGTGGTTTTTACGGGATCGGCGACCGAGGCCGCTCAAACTGCGGTGCGCGCATTTGGATCGGAATACCTAACCATTTGTGCGGGGATCGAACATGACGCGATTTGGGCGCATCATGATTGCGAGGCTGTTCTTAGGATTGATACATCGGGTCGGCTCGCACTTGAGCCGTCTTTTGATATCGACATTCTGGGGGCCGTTCGGCCACTGTCCGCCTTTGCGATCCAGGCGGCAAATTCGGAAACTGGTGTTCTTCAAAATGTGGCGGCATCTGTGGACTACATCTCTACAAGGTTGCCACGCCGCGCGCGCTTCTTGTGCGATGCAGTTCAATGTTGGGGTAAGGTTCCCTTTGACTTTAGGCAGAGTGGCGCGGACGCCGCATTGATTTCTGCGCACAAGTTGGGCGGGCCCAAGGGGATTGGCGCGCTTATCCTCAAAAGCGGTTTGGATGAGGTGGAGCGTAACCCCCTTGTGGAAGGCGGCGGTCAGGAAATGGGCCGCCGGTCGGGGACCGAAAACGTCATTGGCA
>CAZWSE010000169.1:0-3404 GCA_964636575.1 uncultured Sulfitobacter sp.
CCCATTGCCCCCTTGAACCGAACCCTCTACCCAAGACAGCAACCGTTCCAAGCCCTAAGGCCCGCCCGCACCCATGAAACCCATCCGCCTCATCTCTGGCTTTCTGACCGTGGGCATGTGGACCATGCTGTCCCGCGTTTTGGGGTTCGTGCGCGATGCGATGATATTGGGATACCTTGGCACAGGCCCACTGTATGAGGCTTACGTGGTCGCCTTCCGCCTTCCCAACATGTTCCGCCGCTTCTTTGCCGAAGGCGCGTTCAACATGGCCTTTGTGCCAATGTTTTCCAAAAAGCTGGAGGGCGATGAAGACGCAGAAGGCTTCGCGTCAGAAGCATTCGCAGGGTTGGCAACTGTCCTCATCGCGCTGACATTGATCGCAATGGCCGCGATGCCGTGGCTGATCTATGCATTGGCCAGCGGGTTTGCCGGCCAGGAAAAGTTTGATATCGCAGTTGATTTCGGGCGGATCACCTTCCCCTACATCCTGTTCATATCGCTTGCAGCCCTTATGTCAGGGGTTCTGAACGCAATGGGCCGATTTGCAGCTGCCGCCGCGGCCCCTGTTCTGCTTAACGTGCTTTTGGTCGGTGGTATGGCTGTGGCGGCGGTCATCGGCGGCGACATCGCGCGCACGCTGATCTGGATGATCCCTGTCGCGGGCATCGCGCAACTGGCACTGGTTTGGATCGCCGCCAAACGCGCTGGCTTTAACATCAAACTGCAAATGCCCACCCTGTCGCCCGAGCTTCGCAAGCTGGTGCGCATCGCCATTCCGGCTGCTATGGCCGGTGGTGTGATGCAAATCAACCTGCTGGTCGGGCAACAAGTGGCGTCTTACTATGACAAAGCGGTTGGCTGGCTGTTCGCGGCAGACAGGCTTTATCAACTGCCCTTGGGCGTGGTCGGCATCGCCGTCGGGATCGTACTTTTACCAGACCTGTCGCGACGCCTGAAAGCAGGCGACACCATAGGATCAAAAGAAGCCTTCAGCCGCGCCGGAGAGATCGCATTGGCGCTTACTATACCTGCCGCCATTGCGCTTATCGTGATCCCGCTGCCACTGGTGTCTGTCTTGTTTGAGCGTGGGGCCGCGACCTCGGATGACAGTGCCGCCATCGCCGTAGCTGTGGCCATCTACGGGCTGGGCTTGCCGGCCTTCGTGCTGCAAAAGATACTGCAACCGCTCTACTTCGCGCGCGAAGACACAAGAACGCCATTCTATTTCGCTGTTGTCTCCATGATCATCAACGCCGTTCTCGCCATCGGGCTGGCGCCCATCATCGGCTGGATCGCACCCGCCATCGCGACGACGCTGGCCGCTTGGGCAATGGTCGGCTTACTATCGGTCGGGACAAAACCAATGGGAGACGTCGCCAAGTTCGACACCCGTTTCCGCCGCCGTATCTGGAAGATCATCGCAGCCTCGATCCTCATGGGGGTCGTGCTTTGGGCCGGCAACGTGATGCTGTCACTGGCCTTAGGCACCGCAGGGGTCCGCTACTTGGCATTGGCAATTCTGATCGGCATGGGTGTGATCAGCTACTTCGGGATAGGGCACATGATAGGCGCGTTCAAACTGTCCGAGTTCAAAGGCAGCCTGCGCGGGCGTTAGTCGCGGCGTGTGGCCTTCAAAACCCGATCAAACCCGCCCGGTGACAAAACGAACGACAAGGCGAACCCGATCACAAAGCCAGCGATCTCTGCCACCCAAGTTCCGTCCGATCCAAACAGCAACCCGAACACAAGTTGGATCCCCATCAAAAAGCCGATCAAGGAAAAGGCGCGGGCCTGCTTTTCACCGCGCAGCGACAGATTGCGCCACAACAGCCACGTGAACCCGCCAATCAAGCCATAAACGGCGGGAAATGAACCGACCAAAGGCACAGGATCATTCAAAACGATGGCATAAGCCAAAGCGCCGCCGATCGAGCAGGCGAAAAACAAAACGGCAACGGCCCAGCCGCCCATAACCTCGCCGACCATCTTGCCCATGGCCAGCAAAATAACCCCTGCAAACAGGGCTTGGGTAAAATTCACGTGGATAAAGGGATAGGTCACAAACCGCATGACATGTTCGCGGGGGTAGAAGCCGTTGGCGATCATCCAGTCATAGATGCGGCCCGAGAACCCATAGGTCTGGATCGCATTCAAACGCCAACCAATGCCAGCAGGGCCACCGATCATGCCATTTGCGGCCAGCATGAATGTCAGCTCAATTCCGATTATCGCCAAGAAAAGCACCACCACAACAGGGGGCAAAGGGTTCACCGGGGGCGCATCTGGGGTCTGCATTGTGGGCCTCTTCCTTGACGGGCGAATGCGCCATGGGTAAGCGAGGCGGACGCATTAATCCAGACGGAGTCTCATACAATGACCGCCCCTGCCTTCACCCCGCGCGTGTTCTCTGGAATCCAGCCGTCCGGCGGGCTGACCCTTGGCAATTATCTTGGCGCCATCAAGCGGTTCGTGGATATGCAAGACAACGGGCTGGCAGGGCAATCGTTTGAAACGGTCTACTGCATGGTCGATCTGCACGCGATCACGGTCTGGCAGGACCCGGCTGATCTGGCCCGCAACACCCGTGAACTTTGCGCGGGCTTCATCGCGTCCGGCATTGATCCGGCAAAATCAATCCTGATCAACCAATCCCAAGTGCCGGAACACGCGCAGCTTGGCTGGGTGTTCAACTGCGTTGCGCGGATGGGCTGGATGAGCCGGATGACCCAATTCAAAGACAAAGCAGGCAAAAACGCTGAGAAGGTATCATTGGGGCTATTCGGATATCCTGCCCTCATGGCAGCTGACATCCTTGTTTATCACGCGACCCATGTGCCGGTCGGCGAAGACCAAAAACAACACCTTGAGCTGACGCGCGACATCGCGACGAAGTTCAACCACGACTATGGTGTGGACTTCTTTCCGGTGACCGAACCAGTGATCGAAGGGGCGGCAACACGGGTCATGTCCCTGCGGGACGGGTCCAAGAAAATGTCGAAATCTGACCCATCAGACGCAAGCCGGATCAACATGACCGACGACGCCGATGCGATTGCAAAGAAGATCAAAAAGGCCAAGACCGATCCGGACGCGCTGCCGTCAGAAGCGGAAGGGCTAAAAGACCGACCAGAGGCACGCAACTTGGTCAACATCTACGCAGCCCTGAACGACCAAACCATCGAAGAGGTCCTGCAAAACGTCGGGGGCCAGCAATTCGGCACCTTCAAACCAGCGCTTGCAGAATTGGCAGTGGCGAAACTGGCGCCAATCTCAGGCGAAATGGCGCGGCTAATGAACGACCAAGGCGAAATCGACCGGCTTCTGGCACAGGGTGCAACGCGCGCGCGGGAGTTGACAGTGCCGATCTTGGAAAAGACCTATGACATTATTGGAATGGTGCGGCC
>CAZWSE010000170.1:0-3306 GCA_964636575.1 uncultured Sulfitobacter sp.
GGGTGTGGACCGGATGAGTGAGGGGGATTTGGGAAAGTTGGGGAGTACACAATGAAATCACTTTGTGCGGCTTTTGCGCTCGTTCTTGCGGGAGCACTGCAATTCGGTTTCAGCAGCCCTGTTGCTGCGCAGGATGAAAGGATCGGTCTCAATCTGTTTGAGATGGTGCACCGCAAAGTCCGTTTTGTGACGGCTGGAAGTTGGGCCGGTCTTGTCTCAGACATTGGCAAAGTTGATGCCGCAGAAATTCTCGATTTTAGCACTGTTTACCCCGTCGAGCAGAGTGATCTCGTTCTGTTTATTGTACAGAATGAGACAGAGCTTCCCGTGCTTCAAAATCAGTTTCCTGTGTTTAGCTCTGTCTTTGAAGACATTGATGGAAAGCTGGACGAACAGGTCACGATTCTTGATCTAAATGTTTCCGGTGATGATGGTCCCAGAATGATGAGGGTCTATTTCTTGAATATCTCAAAACTGAAAAAGACTGTGATCAGTACGGATTGTATCAGCCGTTTTGTTTATGCGTCGTCCATTTTTCATAACGCGAGACGGATGCTGGACAGCATTGGGTGTCCAGAAAAGTAGAACAACCTTACGAGTCCGGAACAAGCGCGAAGCGCGCCGGACCAACACCTGACCGCCCCACGGTCTGGTGTTTTGCAACCCCTCCGATCTGAAATTCTGTGGACCGTGTTTGGCGGCCATTAAGTGTGCAGCAGGTAGGTTCCGGCCACCAGCCCTCGGTCAGGGGTTGGGCCATATAACTGCCAATGCACCCCTGATCCGGAACAAGCACAGCGCGCCGGTTGGCCTACCGATTATCCTTTAAACCCCACCTCAATCGTTTGGCCGAACCCGTGCCGCACTCTTATCCGCGAAGGCGGCCAAGCGCGCGCGGGCGTCGGGTTGGGTGTTTACGACACCTGCGACGACCGCCTCTGCATAGGCGCCGTCCATGGCCGACATATTCTGGATATGACTGACAGCAGAACAGATCGCGAAGTTCGACAGGGGAAGGTTGAGCGCAATTTTCTGCGCCAACTCCATCGCCATATCAAAACTTGATCCCTCGACGATGTATTGGGCCAAACCAAGGTCTGCGGCCTCTTGCCCTTGATAGACGCGGCCCGTCAGCATCATGTCGATCATCCGCGCTTTCCCCACCAAATCGGTCACACGGATGGTCGCCCCGCCGCCCGTGAACAGCCCCCGCTGACCTTCGGGCAACGCGAAGTAGGCCGTTTGATCCATGACCCGCACATGTGCCGCGCTTGCCAGTTCCAGCCCCCCACCGACAACCGCCCCTTGCAACGCGGCGACGACGGGCACGCCCCCATATTCCATCTTGTTGAAGGCTTCATGCCAGCGCAGGCAGACGTGCATAAAGTCGGCGGGGCTTCGATCTTCGTCGTGGTGTTCGATCAGATCAAGGCCGGCGCAGAAGTGATCGCCTGATCCTGCCAGAACCACGGCCTTTACGCCGGCGCGCGGGGCAGCTGAGAAGAAATCAACCAGCTCGTCGATGGTGTCGATATCGAGCGCGTTCCGTTTGGCCGGCCGGTTCAAAGTGACCCCCCAAACCCCGCCATCATGTTCCCGCACTGCAAGGTTCGTGAAACGAGAGGTGTCGATTGTGATCGTCATGGCGGTGGTCTCCTGCAGAGTATGGATTGCAGGTTAGGATGAGCAGGTTGGAGGGTGCAAGACAACTGCGCTATCGGACCGTGCCGCGACGTCAGTTGCGGGGTCGAAAACGGAGACCCCTGCCTCGGTGTTCCTTGGCCACGTCTTTAGAACAATGCCAGCCAGATGCCCGCAAACATCAAGATGCCGCCGCAATTCACCCATGTATGCCAGATGCTGTAGCGATAAGGCATGGACTTGCGCGCATAAAACACTGTGCCGCAGACATAACAGGCCGCTCCGCCAAGAATGCACCAAAGCGTGGCGGCTGGCACGTCCCGCAAATCCGGAATGGCACAAAGCCCGAGGGCCCCCAAGCCGAGATAGGACGCCGTTGACCAGCGCGATTTGACGTTTTCGTTGGTGATCTTGTTCCATATGGCCAGCGCCGTCAGCCCCCAGCAAATCCAGAGCAAGGAAAGTGTCCAGGTTGTTCCTGCCTGCACAAAGAACGGTGTGAAGGTGCCGGTTATGCTGGGATAGATTGCTGCGTGATCGATACGTCTAAGTAGCGTGCGCCGGTCGTGCCAAGGCGAGAAGTGATAGGCGATTGACGCCAGGTTCGAGGCCAAAGCGCATAGCACATAGACCACGACAGCGACCACAAGTGTGGTATCCAGACGGCCCATCGCTTTGGACACCAGAACACCCCCCGCCGTCAGGATCAAACCAAGCCCGACCGCATGGACTATCATATCGGCGCGCCGGTGCGACGGAATGGGGCTGGGAAAGGTGGTGTCGGTCATGCGGGTCTCTGGGCTGGCTTGGCCATGAGGTAAGTCCGAACGCCTGCGGTGTCTATGGGTTCCTTGCGTCTTATGCAGTAAGTAAAGTCTCAGCCTGTGAAGGCATTTGTGCGGGCTCGCAGCGAATGGCGGGCTTTGGGTCCAGAGTGTCTATGCCGATTTGACCAGTTTCGTGAGCTTTGACAGCGCTACATTGTCGATATTCGGCCAAGCTGGTTCGACGTAGCAGTGGCTAGCGAATTCCTTAATTGCTCGCCAGAACGGAAGAACGATCTCGTGTTTGTTCCCTGTTCTTTCGTAAATCAATGTTCGGCTCGGAAGTTGGGCCACATCACGTACAGAACGTTCGAGGCGAAATCCAAAGCAATCTTTCGCCAAACATTCAAAGCAAAGGAAGTAGCCATCAGGTTCTAAATGAAAGAAAATTTCATCCTGCAAACCGGTGATTGTTCTATCCAAACCAAGGATCAAACAATTAATTGGGTCCGCAGGTACGTCAGAAACATCCAGATTCAGAATTTGCCCTTCGAGCGAAAGTTCGACTGGCAACCATCCATTCTCCGGCTCCCCAAACTTACACTTCAACGTCATAGCGTTAAGTCGCTTTTCCTGTTTCCGAAACCAATTTGAGCCGAAATCCAACTGTAGATCAATGGCAACTTTGTCCCGCAACTCGGCCCTTCGCCGCCCTAGGTCTACTTATCCAAAGGCCGCATCAAGCCTTCCTGCGCCACGCTTGCCACCAACTGCCCGCCATCTGCATAGATCGACCCGCGGTTGAACCCGCGCGCGCCGCCTGTCCATGGCGCGTCTAGGTCGTAGAGATGCCAGTCCGAGAACTCGATGGGCGCGTGGAACCACATGGCGTGGTCGAGGC
>CAZWSE010000171.1:0-3239 GCA_964636575.1 uncultured Sulfitobacter sp.
TGGCTGCCTGCGGCGGTGGTGAAGTAGGGGATGCGGTCGTACAGGGCGACGGAGCGGATTTCGCGGGAATCTTCAACCGCTTGCGTGCCCTCGGTTGTGTTCATGACCAGATGGATTTGTTCATCCTTCATCATATCGGTCACGTCGGGGCGGCCTTCATAGACCTTGTTGACCACATCGCAGGCGACCCCCTGTTCGGTCAACCAGCTTTGGGTGCCGCGTGTTGCGACCAGTGAAAAGCCAAGCGATACAAGGATTTGCGCGGCTTCGACCATTTGCGGGGTCTTGTCTGCATCCTTGATCGAGATAAAGGCACAGCCTTCCGTTGGCAGCGCATTGCCTGCGCCCATCTGCGCCTTGAGGAAGGCACGCGGGAAGTCGCGGTCCCAGCCCATAACTTCGCCTGTAGATCGCATTTCAGGCCCCAAGATCGTATCAACGCCGGGGAAACGGGCGAAGGGCAGCACGGCCTCTTTGACCGAGAACCACGGCATCATCGGATCGGCCAATGTCATCGGATCGCCCAAGGGCAGAACGTCTGAATACTTGGCATCCGCGTCATAGGCCGACCGCATCGGGAAAGCAGACAGCTTTTCACCGGCCATGACACGCGCCGCAATCGAGGCAATCGCTGAATCAGTGGCCTTGGCGACAAAGGGCACGGTGCGCGAGGCGCGCGGGTTGACCTCAATCAGGTAAATCTCATCGTCCTTGATCGCGAATTGGATGTTCATCAACCCGACCACATTGAGCGCCATGGCAAGCGCGTGGGTCTGGGCTTTGACACGGGTAATCACATCGTCGGACAGGGAATAGGGGGGCAGGGAACAGGCACTGTCGCCCGAATGGACGCCGGCCTCTTCGATGTGCTGCATGATGCCCGCCACATGGACCTGCTCGCCGTCACAAATGGCATCCACGTCCAGTTCAACGGCGCCGGACAGGTAGCTGTCGAGCAAAACGGGGCTGTCGCCAGACACCACAACCGCTTCTGAGATATAGCGTTCCAGCTGGGCCTGATCGCGGACGATTTCCATCGCGCGGCCGCCCAAAACGTAAGACGGGCGAATGACCAGCGGGAATCCAATACCCTTCGCAATTTCAAGGGCTTCCTCGTCTGAGTGTGCGATCCCGTTCTTGGGTTGCAGCAGCTTGAGACCTTGAACCAGCTGTTGGAACCGTTCGCGGTCTTCGGCCAGATCGATGGCGTCAGGGGTGGTGCCCAAGATTGGAATGCCTGCATCATTGAGTGCATTTGCGAGCTTCAGCGGGGTCTGCCCGCCGAACTGAACGATGACCCCGTGCAGGGTGCCTTCCATCTGCTCAACCCGCAGAATTTCCATGACGTGTTCAAAGGTCAAAGGCTCAAAATACAAGCGATCCGAAGTGTCATAATCGGTGGAGACGGTTTCAGGGTTACAGTTGACCATGATCGTTTCATAGCCTGCATCGGACAGGGCATAGCAGGCGTGACAGCAGCAGTAGTCAAATTCGATGCCTTGACCGATCCGGTTCGGACCGCCCCCCAAGATCACAACTTTTTTGCGGTCCGTGGGGCGGCTTTCGCACTCGACCTCGCCAAAGACGGGGGCCTCGTAGGTGGAATACATGTAGGGGGGCTGGGCTTCAAACTCGGCGGCACAGGTGTCAATCCGTTTGAAACAGGCCGTGACGCCAAGGTTGTGGCGGGCACTGCGCACATTGTCTTCATCGCGGCCGGTCAATGTGGCCAAACGGGCATCGGTGAACCCGAGCATCTTGAGGCTGCGCAATCCGGCTTCGGTGACGGGCAGCCCGTCTTTGCGAACGGTCTCTTCAGCGTCGATGATTTCGCGGATACGGGCCAGAAACCACGGATCAAACATGGTGACACCGTGGATATCTGCATCAGACATGCCGTGGCGCATGGCTTGGGCTATGACGCGGATGCGGTCGGGGGTTTGCTGGGCCAGAGCTTTGGTCAGGGCTGCGGTTTCAGGGGCGCCTGGGATGTCGATTTCATCAAATCCGGTTAGACCTGTTTCCAAGGATGCCAGTGCCTTTTGCATGCTTTCGTGGATGGTCCGACCAATCGCCATGGCCGTGTAGCCCACGGCCAGCTTGGCCGCGATCTTGGCAATCGGGAAACCGGTGGCCTTAGAGGCCAGTGCGGAGGAACGCGACACGCGCGGGTTCATTTCGATCACAACCATGCGGCCATCGGCAGGGTTCACGGCCCATTGGACGTTTGACCCACCTGTTTCCACGCCAATTTCGCGCAGCACGGCAATCGAGTGATTGCGCATGATTTGGTATTCTTTGTCTGTCAGGGTCAGGGCAGGGGCAACGGTGATGCTGTCGCCTGTGTGCACGCCCATGGGGTCTACGTTTTCAATGGAACAGACGATGATGGCGTTGTCGGCGGTGTCGCGGACCACTTCCATTTCGAACTCTTTCCAGCCCAAAAGCGATTCATCGACCAGAATTTGGCCTACAGGCGAGGCATCCATGCCAGAGCGGCAGAAAAATTCGTAGTCTTCGCGGTTGTAGGCAACGCCGCCGCCGGTGCCGCCCATAGTAAAGGCAGGGCGGATGATGGCAGGCAGGCCGATGTCTTCCAAAGCCTCAAGTGCTATGGCCACGCCTGCGACAAGGTCCTTTTTGCCGTCCGTGACGGGGGCGGTCACAATGGTCGCGCGCGGGTTTTCGATGCCAAGGCGGTCCATGGCATCGCGGAACAGTTTGCGATCTTCGGCCATTTCAATGGCATCACGTTTGGCGCCGATCATCTCGACGTTGAATTTATCGAGCGTCCCGTCTTCTTCGAGCGCAAGGGCCGTGTTCAATCCGGTCTGTCCGCCCATCGTTGGCAAAAGCGCATCGGGGCGTTCTTTTTCGATGATCTTGGCGACCATTTCAGGGGTGATGGGTTCGATATAGGTGGCGTCTGCAAGCTCCGGGTCGGTCATGATGGTGGCCGGATTGGAATTGACGAGAATGACGCGATAGCCTTCTTCGCGCAGCGCCTTACAGGCCTGAGCGCCGGAGTAATCGAATTCGCAAGCCTGGCCGATCACAATGGGACCCGCGCCTATAATCATGATCGACTTGATGTCGGTACGCTTTGGCATGGCGGCAGCCCCTTTTTTGATGTGCTTGCGATCGGACAGCCCCACTGTCCAAATTGTCGTGGGTTATAGGGATTGAACGGCGGGGTGCAAGAGCAGGACGGCGCTTGTTTTCTTTTTGGCTTAAATACC
>CAZWSE010000172.1:0-3229 GCA_964636575.1 uncultured Sulfitobacter sp.
GCACTTGAGGCTGAAGAGGCTGCGGCAGAGGAAACTCCGTCTGAACCTGTCTCCATGCCGTTGACCAAGTTGGAGCCAACAGCCCTTGAACAAGCCGCTGCCGAGGAAGGGCCTGTTGAAAAGAAAGGGCTTTTGGGCCGCATCTTCGGGCGCGGTGAGAAGAAAACTGTTATCCGCCGCGAGCTGGATGATGATATGCTCGAACAGCTCGAAGAACTGCTGATCACCGCTGACATGGGCGTTGATACAGCCCTTCGGGTCACCGCGAACATGGCCGAAGGACGCTTGGGCAAGAAGCTGTCTGTGCAGGAAATCAAAGAGCTTATGTCGACCGAGATCGCGCGGATCATGGAGCCTGTTGCCAAGCCCATGCCACTGTTCCCGAACACGCCGCAGGTGGTGCTGGTCGTGGGCGTCAACGGGTCGGGCAAGACAACAACCATCGGTAAGCTGGCCAGTCAATTCAAGGCGGCGGGGAAGTCCGTGGTCATTGCGGCGGGCGATACGTTTCGGGCTGCTGCTGTCGAACAATTGCAGGTCTGGGGGGACCGCGCGGGCGTGCCCGTGTTGACCGCGCCTGAAGGGTCTGACCCGGCCTCGCTCGCCTTTGATGCGATGGAAAAGGCCGAAGCAGACGGGGCGGATTTGCTGATGATCGACACCGCAGGCCGTTTGCAAAACCGCGCTGATCTGATGGAGGAGCTGGCCAAGATCGTCCGCGTGATCCGCAAGAAAGACCCAAGTGCGCCGCACAACACGCTGCTGGTGCTGGATGCGACGACGGGGCAAAACGCGCTGTCGCAGGTCAAGATTTTCCAAGAGATTTCGGATGTTTCAGGTCTGGTGATGACCAAACTTGACGGGACAGCGAAAGGCGGGGTGTTGGTTGCTTTGGCCGATAAGTTCGGGCTGCCCATCCATGCCATCGGCGTGGGCGAACAGATTGATGATCTGGACGCCTTCGACCCTCAGGACTTTGCCGACGCACTGACAGGGTTGGAGCGTGGCTGACAAGGGTCTGGACTGGCGGGCGGAAAGCCCAACGCCGGACGTTTTCCTAAGCCTGCGTGCGGCAGGTGGTATGGGCGCACGCACGAAAGATGCTGCAAACAAGGCTGTGGATGGCGCGCTTTATGCGCTGATGCTGTTTGACGGTGACACACCTATCGGGATGGGCCGTGTTTTGGGCGATGGCGGTGTGTTTGTGATGATCACCGACGTTGTCATCTTGCCCGAATACCAAGGGCTGGGCTTGGGCCGTGAAATGATGCACCGGTTGAACGCGTGGTGCGATGCGCATTTGCCGCCAAGCTGCTTTGTGGGGCTGATCGCGCGCCCGGGGGTTGAGCCGTTCTATGAAGACATAGGGTTCACCCGCGTCGCCGCGATGGAGCGGTATCTGCCGGTGCCCGATTGACGGAGTGGATCACAAGCATCGAAGGCACGGAAGCGGGCCACCGGATCGCGCTGTTTCTGGCCATTCTGGCCGCCTTCCTGCACGCAGCCTTCGGGGCCTTGCAAAAAGGGCGCTATGATCCGTGGTTGATGCGTGGGGCGACGGATATCTCTTACGGGTTGATCGCGCTGCCGTTTGCGCTTTTCGTGGTGCCATGGCCAGAGCCTCATATGTGGGCGATTTTCGCCGTCGTCTTCGTGATCCACGCATTTTACAAAGCACTGCAAGCATGGTGCTACACCAAAGGGGATTACACAGTCGTCTACCCCGTGGTGCGCGGCACGGGGCCACTGTTCACGGTGATCGGTGCGTATTTCCTATTTGGCGAAACCTTTACCCTTTTACAAATACTCGGACTTGGGGTGTTGCTGCTGGGGATCTTCGGGATTGCAGGGTACAACGTGCTGTACCTGACCTCGCATCGCGACACGCTGGGCGCGGCCATGGGGTTGGCGGTGCTGACGGGGATATTTGTGGCGCTTTACACGACCTATGACGCTTACGGTATTCGGGCCACGGCCAATCCGTTCACTTTTCTCGCGTGGTTTTTCATGATTGACGGGATCACGATGCCACCGATTGCCTACCTCAGGTGGCGAAACATGCAGCAAAAGCCGGCGCTTCGGCCCTTGATGCTGCGGGGCTTGCTTGGTGGGGTTATGGCGATCTTTAGTTTCGGGTCGGTCATGATGGCCACGCGGCTGGATAAGGTCGGCGAAGCGGCTGTGCTGCGCGAAACCTCAACCGTCTTTGCGGCTTTGATCGGCTGGCTGATCTTAAAGGAAACGGTCGGACCGCGCCGCATTGCCTTGATGTGCTTGATCGCGCTTGGGGCCGTGATCGTCGAATTTGGCGGCTAGTGTCCGAACAGCCGCTTGAGCGCCCCGTATTGCGACAACCCAACCCCTGCGAGGATCAACCCCATTGCCAGCAACAGCGACGGCGGCAGGGGTTCTGACAGAAAATAGGCACCCAGTAACACCGACCAGACCGGCACTTGGTAGTTGGTCAGGCTCATGAAAACAGGCCCAGCGGTGCGCACGACCTGCACCCGCAACAGGTTGGCCGCAGCCGTTGGGATCAACCCAAGAACCGCCAGTACGATCAGTGTTGTGTTGTCAGGTCGCGGCGGTGGGCCTTCGACGATCCATGCGGCGGGGATCACCAGACAGGCCGCGATCAGCAAAAGAACGGTCGACAGCCCGATGGTGTCGACCTTTGGCAAAAGCCGCATCAGGGTCGAGCTGATCGCATAGCACGCCGCCGCCCCGATGCAGGCCATACGCCCTGCGGTTTCCAAAGACGCGCCTGTGCTGTCAAAGGCCTGCGCGCCGATCAGCACGACGACCCCTATGAACCCGATCAGCAAGCCTATGGCTTTGCGTTTGGTAATCTGCTCGCCCGGCACGAAGAAATGCGCCAGTGGAAGCACCATAAGAACGACCGCGGCCATAGAGACCCCTGCAAAGCCTGACGTCACAAACTGCTGCCCCCACGCGAGCAGCATAAAGGGCAGGGCCGAAGACAAAGCGCCCACCACCAGAAGCACGCCCCACGTGGCGCGGCTGGGGGATGTGTCGAAGAGTTTACCGCCCAAGGCTTGCCAAAGAATGACCATAAGCACAGAGGCAAATGTGATCCGCCCTGCGGCCAGCCAAAACGGGGTGATCCCTTGCAGAGCGATTTCGGTGACCATGAAGGTGGCGCCCCAGGTCAACCCGAGCGTACCGATCATCAACCAGCTTTTTCCTGTGATCTCAGGGGATTGGGTCA
>CAZWSE010000173.1:0-3049 GCA_964636575.1 uncultured Sulfitobacter sp.
GATTGGAACCCGCTTTGCAGTCGGGATGTTTACGCCGGCAATACGTGCCACGTGTGCAATTCCTTTTCGTTGCGAGCCCGTCATTCCAGGCCCTTTTTTCACAACGTAAGCCCGAGGCGATTATGCAACGGGCCTAAGTCATATCGAGGTGTTCTGCCTGAGAGCGACTCAGGCACGTTCCTATCAGGAACGGCGCTGTTTAGGAGGATTAACGGGGAGCGTCAACCCTGCCATCCGCAGCGGAATGGCAAAGTCTAAAGACATCAAACAGATCGCTAAGATTTACGGCAGTCGCTAGTCCAAAACGCCCGCGATTGCGGCCTGAACATCTTCCATGGTGCCCAAACCGTCAACACTGCTCAGATCACCCTTTGCGTGGTAATATCCGATCAGCGGAGAGGTCTGTTTGTAGTAGGCCATCAGGCGGATTTTCAGCGATTCCTCGTTGTCGTCTGCGCGGGCGGTACCACCAGCAGCAACAGCGTCAGCGGCGCGGCCAAGAATACGCTCAACAAGGATCTCGTCGTTGACCGCAAGCTCAATCGCGTGGTCCAAAGTTTGACCCGTCTCAGCCAGCAAATCGCCCAAGGCATCGGCTTGTGCCAGCGTCCGTGGGAAGCCATCGAAGATGAAGCCACCATGATCGCCGCCCGCTTCCAGCTTTTCGCGGATCAAGCCAATGACGATCTCATCGGTCACAAGATCACCACGGTCCATAACGGCTGCAACCATCTTGCCCATTTCAGTGCCGGATGTTCTGGCTTCGCGCAGCATGTCACCAGTCGACAGCTGGATCATGTTCCGCTTTTCAACAAGGAACTGCGCTTGGGTGCCTTTGCCCGCACCGGGTGGGCCGAGAAGGATCAGGTTCATCGACGCACAGGCGAACGCTTGGTGCGTTTCTTACCCTTGCCGCGCAATTGTGATTTCTCAATCAACCCTTCGTACTGGTGCGCCAGCAGATGAGATTGAACTTGTTGGATCGTGTCCATTGTAACCGATACGACAATTAGCACCGAAGTCCCCCCGAAGTAGAATGGAATAGCAAACTGGCCCCGAAGGATTTCTGGCAGCACACAAACTGCAGCCAGATAGGCAGAGCCGAGCACAAGCACACGGTTGACCACATATTCCAGATACTCGGCCGTTTTCTTACCGGGGCGAATGCCTGGGATAAATCCGTTTTGCTGTTTTAGATTGTCCGACACGTCATCCACTTTGAAGGCGACGTTGAAGGTGTAGAAATACGCAAAGAAAACGATCATCGCGATGAAGAACAGTAGATACAGCGGCTGACCCGGGCCAAAGTTGGCCAACAACCACGACATCACGGGGCTGGTAGAATTGCCCGAGAACGTGCTGATTGTGACAGGCAAAAGCAGCAGCGAGGATGCGAAGATCGCAGGGATAACACCGGCTGGGTTTACCTTGACGGGCAAGTGCGAAGACCCGCCATCATACATCTTCATGCCCACCTGACGGCGAGGATACTGGATATGGATCTTGCGCAGGGCGCGCTCCATAAAGACCACAAAGGCAATCAGGACGACCACCATCACCATAACGCCGACAATGACGGCAGGGCTGATGGCTCCGGAACGGCCAGAGGCAAAGAACTGAGCAATCGCGGCAGGAACCTCGGCGATGATGCCGACGAAGATGATCAGGGAAATACCGTTGCCGACGCCACGGGCGGTGATTTGCTCGCCCAGCCACATCAGGAACATGGTACCGCCCACAAGGGTGACCATACAGGCAATACGGAAATACCAGCCGGGATCGGTGGCCAGATCACCAGCCTCAAGCGATACAGCAAGACCGTAGGATTGGACGGTAGCCAAAGCAACGGTGCCGTAGCGGGTGTATTGGTTCAGCTTTTTGCGACCCTGTTCGCCTTCTTTCTTCAGCTGCTCCCAAGGGCCATACATGGACCCCATAAGCTGCACGATGATCGAGGCAGAGATATAAGGCATGATCCCAAGGGCAAAGATGCCCATCCGGCCAAGGGCACCACCGGTGAACATGGACACCATGCCGCCAATGCCTTGGCCTGCTTGCTCCATGAACTCACGCAGGGCAAGACCGTCGATGCCAGGGACAGGAATAAACGTGCCCAAGCGGTAGACGATCAACAGACCTAAGGTGAACAGGATACGATTGCGCAGGTCAGTGGCTTTGCCAAAGGACGACCAACTGGTGTTGGCGGCCATATTCTCTACTGCTGAGACCATTTGGATCGGTTCTTTCTATAGCAAACGCCGCCCGAACCGTTTTCCGGCTGGGCGGCGTTTAGGAAAACTTAGAACGCTATGTAAGGGGCGTTGCCGCCGCTCACAAGTCGTTACTCTGCCGCAGCTTCAGCCTTGGCCGCAACTTTCAGGCTGCCACCCGCTTTTTCAACGGCTTCAACTGCCGATTTAGAGGCGCCCGTGACGTCCAGATTGACCTTCGCGGAAAACTCACCCTTGGCGAGAATGCGGATACCATCCAGCTTGCGACGGACGAGACCAGATTCGACCAGCACGTCTTCGGTGATGGCCTTCTTGGCGTCGATTTTTTTGGCGTCGATGAACTTCTGAAGCAGGTTCAGGTTCAAAACGGCGAATTTCTTGCGGTTCGGCTTGTTAAAGCCACGCTTTGGAAGGCGTTGGTACAAAGGCATCTGACCGCCTTCGTAGCCACCAATGGCCACACCCGAACGGGACTTTTGACCTTTGATACCACGGCCACCGGTCTTACCCATGCCGGAACCCGCACCGCGACCAATGCGCTTGCGTTTCTTGGTGGCACCTTCGTTGTCGTGCAATTCATGTAGTTTCATGTCGCTTCTCCTTTTGCCGGAACTGACCCCCAGCGACGGGAGCGGTCAAACACGGCGTTTACAATGTGAATCACAAGGCACAAAGCCTTGGACTAGCGGCGTATAGACGGGCGAAATGGGTGCGTCAAGAAAGAGAGGCATTTGATTGGCCTCGCAAACATATCCCGCCGCGGGGTCAGGAATACCTGACTTTCCAGAAATTCCCCCTGACTGCACAGTTATCCGCAT
>CAZWSE010000174.1:0-3020 GCA_964636575.1 uncultured Sulfitobacter sp.
TCGATAGGCCAGAGATGTAAGTGCAGTAATGCATTCAGTTGACTGGTACTAATTGTCCGATAGGCTTGATTTGATCCAGTAGAAGCGAGACTTCGAACGATACATCAAGAGCATACACACACAATCAGTCGTACATGACTTGGACATACTTAAAGGGCTTTTTCGGTTTGGTGGTCATAGCGCAAGCAAAACACCCGGTCCCATCCCGAACCCGGCCGTTAAGTGCTGTAGCGCCGATGGTACTGCGTCTTAAGGCGTGGGAGAGTAGGTCATCGCCAAACCTAGAAAAACCTTATTGCCGTATCTCTCTTTCGATGTTTCCCTAATCTACGACTGCATTAGGGAAGCGCTTTGGCGCGGGATGGAGCAGCCCGGTAGCTCGTCAGGCTCATAACCTGAAGGTCGTAGGTTCAAATCCTACTCCCGCAACCAAACCCACCGCCCTTTCGGGGCGGTTTTTTCGTTTTAGGATGTGGTTTACGGTTGGTAGAAGTCATGCGTTGCAGCGTGTTTTCATGCCGATGCAAGGATGCGGGCCTCTAATCGTGTTAGAACATTAATCCAAACCCAGGGATTTACGGCGCCTTACGCCTAAACGTTGTTTTGATCCGGATGCGCCGCTTGAAAGGCTGGCACCTTGGCGCAGGCCTCGGCGACCGCTTTCAGGCGAGGCAAGTCTGAGATATCCGCCCCCCAACGATCTGCGTTGTAGATCTGCGGGATCAAACACAGGTCTGGCATCATCGGGGCGTCCCCACAGCAGAAAGGTGCCTGATCGAAGGCCGCCAGTTGCGCTTCGAACGCGACCAGCCCCGGCCGTATGAACCGCCGCATCCAATCCTCACGCGCTCCGTCCTTCCCAGACAGTTCCGCCGCGTAGCCCACCACGGGCAGATTGCACACAGGGTGCGTGTCCATCGCGATTGTATAGGCCAGTGCCTGTGCCTTGGCCTTTGCAATCGGATCGGTTGGCCAAAGCGTCATTCCATACACATCTGCCAGATAATCGATGATCGCCAAAGACTGCGTCAATACCTCTCCGTCAATCTCAAGCGCTGGCACGAGCCCCTGCGGATTGCGCGCCAGATGTGCGTCCGACTTTTGCGATTTATCAAGCAGATTGATCACGACCGTTTCGTAGTCGACCCCTGCAAGGTGCAACGCGATCCGAACGCGGTAGCTGGCAGAGGACCGCCAGTAATCATAAAGGACAGGCTTGGTCATGGTGCGTAATCCCGTGCTGTTTTGATCAGGTCGCGCAGTGTTTCAAGATCACCGATCTGATTGGCCATCATCAACACGAGCCGCGCGTTCAAGCGGTGGCTGTCTGTCTCGGACAACCCGTCATGCGCGTCCATCAGAAGGTTGTAGAATTCATCCCCCTGCGCGCCCAGTTTGTCGTCCATCGCGGTCATAGCATCTGTCCTTTCGCGCGGGTCAGGGCCTTTGTGATTGCAGCAGCGTCGGGGCTGTCGAAACACGCGCAGATGTGCCCGTCAGGGCGGATCAGATAGGCAGTGCCCGCACCGTATCGGGCGACCGCATGACCATCGATCCCGTCAAAGCACGGATAGTCTGACGAAGAATGATCCACCCCGATGCGACGCACCCCGTCTATGGCGGGCAGGTTGATATCCCCAAACCCGATCAAGGTGAATGACCCTTGGACTTTCTGGACCAGCCATGTACCGCCATCAGGTCCGTTTAGCGGCGCATCAACCAAGGCCGATCCAACAGCCACAGCTGCGGGGCCTTCCGTTTGCAATGTCATCCCGCCAAGCGAGCATGGCTGTGACAACCGCCCCGAATTGATCAGCTTGCGGGCAAAGGGTTGGTCGTGGGCCAGGCGCAAAACCTCGTCTCGGAACATCGCCTCAACCGGAGATTTCGGGGTCATGAAGTTCGTCGCGCGGCTTGAGTTCATGATGTTCTCGGCCGACCCATGCGTGCGTTCTTCATTATAGGTTTCGATCAAGCCTGCACCGGCATCGCCCTTCAAAACCGCCGCCAGTTTCCATGCCAGATTGTCGACATCTTGAATGCCGCCATTGCCACCACGGGCACCGAAAGGGCTGACCACATGGGCGCTGTCGCCTACAAACAAAATGCGGTTATGCACAAACCGATCGAGCTTGGCGCAGCGGAATTTGTAGACGCTCATCCAGTCCAGCCGGAAAGGCTTGTCGCCCACGATAGCCTTGATGCGAGGGATCACCTTTTCTTCGGAGGCTTCCGTTTTCGGGTCAGTGTCTGGTCCCAGTTGCAGATCAATCCGGTAGATGTTGTCGGGCTGTTTGTGCAGCAATGCGGACTGCCCGTTGTGGAAGGTCGGCTCAAACCAGAACCAGCGTTCGGGCGTGTCTGTCCCAAAAGGGCTGTCTTCCATTTCGACATCGACGATCAGGAAGTGTTCTTCAAAAGTCTGACCTTCGAACGGCAGGTTCATGCGTTTGCGAGTGGGTGATCCGGCCCCTTCGCAGGCGATCATGTAATCGGCCTCAAGCTGGTAGGGGCCATCGGGGGTTTCAATGGTCAGCACCACATGGTCGCTGTGATCGGCGTGATCGGTGACCTTGTTCTTAAAGCGCAGGTCGATCATGTCGGGGTGCTCTTGCGCGGCTTCGACCAGATACTGTTCAACGTAGTACTGTTGCAGGTTGATGAACGCGGGGTACTTATGCCCGTCTTCGGGCAGTAAATCGAAGTTGAACACTTCGGTTTCGCCGTGAAACTGACGGCCAACTTTCCACGTCACACCCTTGGCAAGCATCCGGTCTCCGACGCCAAGGCGGTCAAAAATCTCAAGCGTGCGCTTCGCCCAGCAAATGGCCCGCGATCCGATTGAGACGACATTGTTGTCGTCTAGAACCACCGACTTGATCCCGTGTTGTGCCAGATCAATCGCCATGGCCAACCCGATAGGACCGGCCCCCACAATCACCACCGGATGCCGCGGTTCGGCCTGCGTCAGGCCGGGCGGCGCGATGTAGGGGAAGGGGGCGTAATCATAGGCCATCGGG
>CAZWSE010000175.1:0-2967 GCA_964636575.1 uncultured Sulfitobacter sp.
ACATCGACCAGTTCAAGTCGATCTTCTAAATCTCCCTGACTGGTCCGGCGCACATTTTGCGTCGGGCCGGACATTCCACTTACCCTGTCCAACGAGGTCCAGATACATGACGCAACCAGCGCCAAAATCTTCTGATGCGACCCCGGTCGTTTCAATGGACATGATCACCAAGGTCTTTCCGGGTGTTAAGGCCCTCGATGAGGTCAAACTCGACCTATATCCTGGCCAAGTCACCGCATTGGTTGGTGAAAACGGGGCTGGCAAGTCTACCACCGTCAAGATCCTGACTGGTATTTACAAGACGGACGGCGGCACCATCCGAATTGATGGAAACCCTATTTCATTCACCTCACCCAATGACGCGGCCGCTGTAGGCATCACCGCGATCCACCAGGAAACGGTTCTGTTCGACGAGCTTTCGGTCGCTGAAAACATTTATATCGGCCATGCGCCCAAAACGCGGCTTGGCTTGATCGACAAGGCGCAGATGCACCGCGCCGCGTCGAAATTGCTGACGGAAATCGGCGCGCCCTTCAGTTCTCACACCCCATTGCGTGATCTTGGCATTGCCAACAAACACCTTGTCGCGATTGCCCGTGCGCTGTCCGTTGACGCCCGTGTGGTGATCATGGACGAACCCACGGCCGCCCTGTCCCATAAAGAGATCGAAGAACTTTACGAACTGGTCGAGACCTTGAAATCCCAAGGCAAAGCGATCCTGTTCATCAGTCATAAATTCGATGAGATTTTCCGCATTGCCGACCGCTACACCGTCTTTCGCGATGGCGCGTTTGTGGGCGACGGTCTTATCTCTGATATTGATGAAGATGAGCTTGTCACCCTGATGGTGGGCCGCTCAGTTGATCAGATTTTCCCTGATCGCTCGAAGGACATCGGAGATGAAGTCCTTAAGGTTGTCGGCTATGAGCACCCGACCGAATTTGCAGGTATCAATTTTACACTGAGTAAGGGTGAAATTCTCGGATTCTATGGTCTTGTCGGTGCTGGGCGTTCTGAATTTATGCAGGCCCTTTTTGGCATAACCAAGCCATCAAAAGGCGTCTGCCAGATCAACGGTAATGTCACGGTTATTGGCTCGCCCGCCGACGCGGTCAGCAATGGCATCGTCTATGTGCCCGAAGATCGCGGCAAACAGGGTGCGGTGATCGGCTTGCCGATTTTCCAGAACATCACACTGCCGTCCCTTGGGCGCACATCCCGTCGCGGGTTCCTGAAGCTTGCCGAGGAGTTCAAACTCGCGCGTGAGTATTCCGAGCGGTTAGATTTGCGTGCTGCCAGCTTGGACCAAGATGTTGGCAATCTGTCGGGCGGCAACCAGCAGAAGGTCGTGATCGCCAAATGGCTTGCAACCCAGCCACAGGTGATCATTCTGGACGAGCCGACCAAGGGGATCGACATCGGGTCCAAAGCGGCAGTGCATGAATTCATGGCCGAGCTTGCTGCGCAAGGCCTGTCCGTCATCATGGTCAGTTCTGAAATTCCCGAAGTGATTGGCATGTCGGACCGCGTGATCGTTATGCGTGACGGCCGCATCGCCGCAGAATTGCAGAGCCATGAAATCACCCCCGAAACACTTGTCCGCCATGCGGCTGGCATCACGTCTTCCCCAGAAGGAAAAGTAGCATGATGCGACTTATCCCTGTGCGCGAGACCATTCTCGCCTGTGCTATTTTCGTCCTGCTGATGCTTGTCGCCTCACGTTTTCCGGGCTTTGTCGCCCCGTCAAATCTGGCGAACGTGTTCAATGACACGGCCCCGCTGATCATTCTGGCGTTGGGGCAAATGGTTGTGATCCTCACGCGGTGCATCGACCTGTCTGTCGCAGCCAATCTGGCCCTGACGGGAATGGCGGTCGCAATGATCAATGTTGCGATGCCCGGTCTTCCGATCCCGATTATCATCGCAATAGCCGTTTTGCTGGGCGCGGCGATGGGTGCGGTTAATGGCCTTCTGGTTTGGAAACTTGCCATCCCGCCTATCGTTGTGACCTTGGGCACGATGACAATCTTTCGAGGCATCATCTTCCTGATTTCGGATGGTAAATGGGTCAACAGTCACGAAATGTCACCCGCCTTTACGGACTTTCCGCGGACGGTTCTGCTGGGCCTTCCGGTGCTGTCTTGGGCGGCGATCATAACTGTCATTTTGTTCGGGGTCATGATGGCACGCACAGGGTTCGGACGGTCCATTTTTGCGGTGGGCGGCAACCCGCATGCAGCCGTCTACACAGGTATTGATGTTGGCAAAACGCAGTTCTGGGCGTTTGTCGTGTCAGGCGCGCTTGCGGGCCTCACGGGGTATCTGTGGGTGTCACGCTTTGCAGTGGCTTATGTCGACATCGCTGGCGGGTTCGAGCTTGAGGTGGTGGCCGCTTGCGTCATCGGCGGTATCTCAATCGCGGGCGGTATCGGCACAGTTGGGGGGGCCGTTCTTGGCGCGCTTTTCCTCGGTGTTGTTAAAAATGCACTTCCCGTCGTCAATATTTCGCCGTTCTGGCAGCTCGCGATTTCTGGCAGCGCTATCCTGATTGCAGTCGCTTTCAATGCCCGCGCTGGCCGCAACAAAGGCCGCATTATTCTCAAAGAAGCGGAAGGTGCAAAATGACCGACGCCACCCAACAAACCACGCGGGCCCGTCACGTCCCCGACCGCCTGAACAGCCGTGCGGCGCGGATATTCAAAAGCTGGGAAGCCTTGCTATTGGCAGTCGCCATCGCAATTTTCGTCGTGAACAGCTTTGCCTCGCCCTACTTCCTGAATGCTTGGAACCTAAGCGACGCGACATTCAACTTTACCGAAAAGGCGATGATCGCCTTTGCAATGGCCTTGCTGATCATATCAGGCGAGATTGATTTGTCCGTTGCCTCCATCATCGCGCTGGCCAGCACGGCGATGGGGCTCGCGGTTCAATACGGAGCCGGAACGCCGGAGCTGGTGGTGATCGGTC
>CAZWSE010000176.1:0-2865 GCA_964636575.1 uncultured Sulfitobacter sp.
GCTACACGCGCGACTATCTGATCTATCTGCGGGCACAGGTGGGGGCGCATCTTGAGGACGGCGGCGGTTTGGCCGATGCCTATTACGTTGACCAAAGCCCCTACGCCCATCTGGATACTTTCGAAGAACTCGCCACCAAAAACGCAGGGCGCGTGTATGAACAGATGGAATTTGAATAGTGCCTCATAGGTCTGGAACGGACGGATGACCCAAGCTTGGACTGGCAAACTTTTGGAACGGGTCACCGCCCGTGCATCGAAAGTTTCGGTGCCTGATGGCACCTGCCTCTTCAGCCCCGGATCTCCTGCGGAAAGCTTTTTGGTCGTCCTATCCGGCGCCGTCCGGTTAGAGCAGACATCGACCACAGGTCGCAGCGTCGTCCTCTACCGTGTCCACGAAGGCGAAAGCTGCGTGATGACGACAAGCTGCTTGCTGTCTGGCACGCCCTACGGGTCATTCGGCTATGCGGAAGGCGCGGTTGAGGCCCTTTCCCTTGGACAGAACGGGTTTCGCGCTCTTTTGGCGGAAGATGCAGAGTTTTCGGCAGCCGTGTTCGCGGTCTTTTCCGAGCGGCTGGTAGAGCTGACCCACGTCATCGATGAATTGCTCTTGCACCGGGTGGACCAAAAAATTGCGGCTTGGATTGGCGATCGGGCAGGATCAAATCCTCGGATTGAGATCACCCATCAAGCCTTAGCACAGGAACTGGGAACCGCCCGCGAAGTCGTATCACGCACGCTCAAAGACTTTGAACGGCGCGGATGGGTCAGCCTGTCGCGGGGCGTTATAACGGTGGGATCGCCCGAGGCGCTCAACCGATTTGGAAAATCTGAATAACTGTCCGGCCGACTGTAACGAAGTCACATAACCCGCGCGGCCTTCATGGTTTGATACAGCCAGATAACCTTGAAAGGACATGTTATGGAACTCACTACAAACGTAGGGTCTTTGGACCGTATCTTGCGCATCGTGGTTGGCGGATTGCTGATGGTGCTCGCCGCTGTTGGAACAATCGGTGTATGGGGCTGGCTCGGCGTGATTTTTGTGGCCACGGCCTTCATGAAATTCTGCCCAATCTACAAAATCCTCGGGCTGAAAACTTGCCAAGATTGCTGATCCGCAGGCTCATTCTTGTCAGCGCCGCGCTTTGTTTCGCGGCGCTGGTTTTTGCACTGGCGACAGCCGTTGTTTTTGCTCAAAGTCCACTTCCCCAAACCACCCTGTCTGACGTGGTTTAACCGCTATGATCAAAGCCCTATCTATCGTCGCCCTAGTCAGTTTTACCATGCAAGCTCACGCCTCGGACGAGGTGGCCGAAGCTATGGAAGACTACGCCAGTTTCGCGCCCTATGATGCTGGCATCATCTTACCTGCACAGGTAACAGACGATGTCTTTGATAGCTTCACTTTCATCGACACCCGCAGTGCGGATGACTTCGAAGCAGGCACGATCGAAGGCGCCGTTCACATCGAATGGAGAGAGGTGTTTTCGCGGCTGGACGAGATCCCGAAAGATCGCAAAACAATCCTCTTTTGCAATACCGGTGCTCTGTCTGCTCAAGCCGCCTTCGGGCTGCGCGTGCTGGGGTATGAGAACGTGCTTATATTGCAAGGCGGGTATACTGATTGGGTCGCTGTTCATTAACCGATACAACCCTACCGCAAAGACCCCGGCTCAACGCCGTTACTGGGCCGCCATTGGCAATCTGGCCAACTGACACTGCTCCCACAACTCACCCAAGGCGCTGACCAGATGATCTATGTCTGCGTCTGAATGAACCGGCGATGGGGTGATCCTCAAACGCTCGGTCCCTTTCGGGACCGTCGGATAGTTGATCGGCTGAATATAGACACCGTAGTCCTTCAACAGAACATCAGAGATGAATTTGCACTTCACGGGGTCCCCGACCATCACTGGAATAATGTGGCTCGGGTTTTCGACATGCGGGATGCCGATTTGATCCAGACGGTCGCGCACCTGCGATACCTTCGCTTTGTGGGTGTCGCGCTCAAACGTGCTGGTTTTCAAATGCCGGATCGACGCCGCAGCGCCCGCCGCAACAGCAGGCGGCAAAGCGGTGGTAAAGATGAAACCACTGGCGAAACTGCGCACAAAATCACACAGCTCGGCAGAGGCAGCGATATAGCCGCCCATGACGCCGAAGGCTTTGCCAAGGGTGCCCTCAATAACGGTCAACCGATCCATCAGGCCCATCTCTTCGGCAATACCGCCGCCGCGCGGGCCGTAAAGACCGACGCCATGTACCTCATCAAGGTAGGTCATCGCGTTGTACCTGTCCGCCAAGTCACAAATTCCGGCAATAGGGGCAATGTCCCCGTCCATCGAATAAACGCTTTCAAACGCGATCAGCTTGGGGCGGTCCAAAGGCAGACTGGCCAGCTTGGCTTCCAAATCGGCAAGATCATTGTGCTTCCAAATCAAACGGTCTGCCTTTGAATGACGAATGCCTTCGATCATCGAGGCATGGTTGAGCGCATCAGAAAGGACAACACAGTCTGGGATACGGGCGGCAAGCGTGCCCAAAGCAGCTCAGTTCGACACATACCCAGACGTGAACAGCAAGGCCGCTTCTTTGCCATGCAAGTCGGCAAGTTCGGCTTCAAGCAGAACATGATTGTGAGTTGTACCAGAAATGTTGCGGGTGCCACCAGCGCCCGCGCCACTGCGGTCAAGGGCGGCGTGCATGGCCGCCAGAACGTCAGGATGTTGACCCATGCCAAGGTAGTCATTCGAGCACCAGATCGTTACATCCTTGCCGTCAGAGCCCGCATCAGCGCCACGCGCAGTGGCACGCGGAAACGCGCCACGATGCCGCTCAAGATCAGCGAAAACGCGGTAGTTGC
>CAZWSE010000177.1:0-2851 GCA_964636575.1 uncultured Sulfitobacter sp.
CCGTAATCCCGCACCATCCCCTCAATCGCCACCTCATCCGACTTATCGGCATAGCGGAACTCGGAATCCGCGTAGCGGTTGATCTCTTGCATCACCATGTCCACGGTGATCGGCTGGCGCAATTCCTCGATCATGCCTTTCTTCTCGTCATAGCCTTTGAACAAAAACAGATCGGGTTCTTCCATCCATTCATCCGGCAATTCAAAATCCATCGCGCGAACCTTCACAGCATCAGTGATGTTCTTAATCGCACGGCCGGTAAAGCGGTCATCCGCCTCTTGGATGCCCTTCAGATACGTCCCCATCTTGGCAATCGTATCGAGCTTTCCAATATCCTTAGACACCCGTTCATAGACCCGCATCAGACCTTCCTCATGGGGCTTGGAATGGCTTTCAAAGCTGGCGGCCACAGCGGTCTTGATCTGCTGCGCGGCATAGGCTTCATGGTCGCCCAGCGGAATGTCATGGTTCTTGCCCATCAACAGATAGAGAATGTCGATATAGTCATCGCGCGTCTGCGGACCATCGACCAGAAACCGAGCGCCCGCGCGCTGCCGCAAGGCATCATCGACGTTCTCTGGGTAGTTCGAAAACATACCAAAGGTGCAGTTGCCACGGACAACGGTATTGGCACCCGCAAAGCTCTCCATCAGCACAGCCGTGATCTCTAACTGACCCGCAGATGACTGACGATCCCCCCGCTTGCCCGCAAGCTGGTCAATGTCATCAATGGTGCCAAAGCCGATGACAGAGGGGTCCAAGATGTTGTCAATAAACGCCTTCGCGTTCTGTCCCGACTTGCCCTGATAGCTGTCGATATTGTCGGTGCTCAGGTTCTGATACTTAAACGGATAGCCCGCGATCTGGCAGTAGTCATTGACCATCCCCGCCATCATCTGAATGAGGGTGGTCTTGCCCGTCCCCGGCTTGCCATCGCCCATAAAGGTAAAGATGAACCCGCCAAATTCGGCAAAGGGGTTCAAGCGACGATCAAAGTCATAGGCCATCAGCATCTTGGAAAGCTTCATCGCCTGATACTTGGCGATATGGTTGCCGACGACCTCGTTGGGCTTTTTGAACGTCATCGTCAGCTTGGTCGATTTGGCCTTGGACGCGGCAGAAAACCCGCGGATGGTCAGATCATCGGCTTCAACCTTCCACGCGGCATTCTCAAACGGCTCTAACCCTTTGGCCGTCTGGGCGCGCAGGGCAACCTTGGCCATCAACTGCTCGGCAAATCCGGCAACAGCGGCGACCAAGTGGGCATCGTCAGTGGCGTGGGCGGCGATATCCTGATCGAGCTCCCACAACGCACCGTGCAGGGCCAACTGACCATTGTCGGTCAAAACTTCATCTACCTCACCAACCTCAATGGTGGTCTCGGTCAGGTGTGATGACATCAAATAAGCGGTGGCATTGCCAAAGACATAAAGGGTAATCAAAGCCTCGGCGGTCAGCAATTCGGTGAATTCAGACTTACGGGCAGCAGGCAAATCGCCCTCAAGGTTCGACCGTTTCAAAGCGGCAAGATCGGTTTGCTCGGCAAAGGTCTCGGACACAGCCAAAGCAATCGAAACAGCACGGCGCAAAGCACTCATCACGGTCGCCTGAAGCGGAGACACCAACGTATCGCCCTCATCCGCGCCCTCAATGCGGGCAATCAACTGCACGCCTTCGGCCTTGGCAGAAGACCGCGTTACCAAGCCCGGGGTGGTCGATCGAAACCGCCGCCGCGTGCCAAGGCCCGCAGATTTCTCAACCGCCGTTTCAGCCACAGCCTTGCCAATCCGCGGGGTATGATCAAAGCCCGACAACAAGGCCGCCGCCGCCGCATAATGGGCCACAATCTGCTCCTCGCGAAGCTCCATCGCATCTGAATTCAGGCTCATATCCCCACCTTCATTTTTCCAAAAATACTCATATCAACGGTAGCTTAAAACGCGGCCCTGCGGGCTGACCACAAACTTGCGGACGGATGTAAATCCGGGCGGGTCCAATTCCTCCAAGGCCTGATAGGGGCGCTGTGGCAAGATGATGGACCGCTCTGTTCGGGTGGCGCCGGTGTCAGCGCCACGGCCGGCAAAGGGATCAAGGGCAAAGACCTCGCGTTCAACGCGCGAGAACCAGCCGGATTTTTCAGTCATCACATGATCGCTTTCCAGTTCTTCGGTCGTCCAAACCAATGCCCAGTCTTGCCCTTTGGGGGCGCGGGCCTGCTCCAAGACCTTGCGGATCGGGCCGTCCTGGGCGGTAAAGGCGCTTGAATACATCGGGCCGACATGAAAACGGCGCAGGCGTTTGGGGTGCAGATCGTCAAAATCACGGTCAAACCCTTGAGCGATGGTCAACAGCTTCAAACCGCCCAAAGACTGCGCCATCAGATGGGCCTGAGCCTCAGGCCAGCGGCGCAGATCCTTAGGCAAAGAGGTGCGGCCGGTGTCCTCGACTTCCATCAAATAGATGGTCGGCAGGTTGATCTGGCTGTCATAGACGGCCCAATGGACAAGAAACCGGCGACGGTCCTCTGACACATTGCCGACCCATTCAATTTCAGGATCGTTCTGCGCCCAGAACAGGTGTCCTTTAAGCAGTTCCTCATAATAAAGCCGTTGAGACAGGGCGAATTGCAGCTTGGTCGGGATCTCAAGATCCGAAATGATGCGACGCACCATATCGTCTTTCAATTCATCAACGCTCGGCATGTTCTCCAAATGCCGCGCCGCTTGCTGGGCATCATTGGCCATCGTCAGCAACTCGGCCGCCACAGGAAACCCGCTTTCGCGATTGTCAAAGGTGAGCGATCCAAAGAACCGCCCCGTGTCGCGGCCGACCAGCAGGTATTTCAGGCCCA
>CAZWSE010000178.1:0-2789 GCA_964636575.1 uncultured Sulfitobacter sp.
ACTTCCCGAATTGACCGCGACGACTGATTGATGTGTTCGGTCCCGACCTAAACGCACCCGCTGTGGCGGGTACTGTGGGTCGGGAGTTCGAGCCTCTCATCACCAACCAAACCTCCAACATCTGTGCACATCCGCACATGGCAATTTCGATCGCTCCCGTAGGCAAGCAACCTGTTTCGCTCTATCTTCCCCGATATGCCTTAACGTGGAGAAATCTTATGAGCTGGAACCCCGCCCTTGATCCTGACTGCCCTGTCGGAGACGCCGTAGATGCGATTGAAACTGTAATCGTGCCGCGTGCGCGGGATTTGGGCGGATTTGAGGTGCGCCGCGCTTTGCCAGCGCCGAAACGACAGATGGTCGGCCCTTTCATCTTTTTTGACCAAATGGGGCCGGCAGAATTTCTCACAGGCCAAGGCATCGACGTACGCCCGCATCCGCATATCGGTCTGGCGACGGTCACCTATCTTTACAAAGGCACCATCCACCACCGCGACAGTCTGGGCACCGATCAATGGATCACCCCGGGTGCCGTCAACTGGATGGTTGCGGGGCATGGCATTACCCACTCTGAACGCACAGACGGCGAAGTCGCGAAGCGTCCGCATTCATTGCTTGGGCTGCAGACTTGGGTGGCCTTACCCAAAGACGCCGAAGATGATCCGGCTGCCTTTGAGCATGCTCCCAAAGATACGCTGCCCGTGCTGGAAGGCGAAGGCAAGCAGCTGCGCCTGATCCTCGGAAACGCTTACGGCGAACGCGCGCCGGTCAAAACCGCGTCCGAGATGTTCTACGCAGATGCTGTGTTGGAACCTGCGGCGTCGCTGCCGTTGCCGGATGATCACGAAGACCGAGGGGTTTATGTGATCGAAGGGCAAATCACCGTGGCTGGCGACAGTTTTGAGCGTGGACGTATGCTCGTTTTTCGCCCCGGTGACAGGATGTCGATCAAAGCAGGGCCTGAAGGCGCGCGGGTGATGTTGTTGGGCGGGGCCACTTTGGAAGGATCGCGGCACATTTGGTGGAATTTTGTGGCCTCCAGCAAAGACCGGATTGATGCCGCCAAAGAGGCGTGGCGGGCTGGGGATTGGGCGCATGGCCGGTTTCAATTGCCCCCCGGCGATGATGCGGATTACATTCCCTTGCCGGAGCGGTAACAGATGGTTGTCTCAGTCCGTGAGGCATTTCTGCTGCCCGTTCTCCTGCCGCAAGCGCTTTACGTGCGCCGCAAAGCTCTTGTTCTGCCTGAGGCCGCGGGAAACAGAATTGGAGAGACAGGAACGGGTCAACCGCTGCGCTTGCTGGTGCTGGGCGACAGCTCAGCCGCAGGCGTAGGGGTCAAGACACAGGCGCAGGCTTTGCTTGGTCATCTTTTGGGGCGACTGACGCCCAAGTACAGGGTTCAGTACCATCTGATCGCTCAAACCGGCCTTACAACCGATCAAATCACCCAGAAGCTGCTGGACGAAGCGCAGGGGTCTTACGATCTTGCCATCATTGCTTTGGGCGTGAACGACGTGACGCGACTGGTGCAACCGCATGTTTGGAAGGATCAGCAACTTGACCTGCACGGCCAACTCAGGTCGCGGTTTGGCGTCAAGTTCATTTGTCAGTCAGGATTACCACCGATGGGGCTGTTTCCGTTGCTGCCAGACCCCCTAAGGGCTGTTCTTGGCGCCCGCGCGACACACCTTGATCAGATTTTGGAAGGCATTGTAAATGCTGATCCGGCGGCTGCGCGGGTGTCGCTGGAATTTCCTTTGGATGCGGAAAACATGGCCGAAGACGGGTATCACCCCAGCGCCAAAGTCTACGCGGCTTGGGCAGATCGGGTCATGTCGGCTTTGCCTGCAAACTTGGTCTAAACGGCTTGTTTTCATGGGGTGTAGCGCAGTGTCGCACCCCTCTGTGCGGGACGTGAAAGCCACCTATTTCTAGGCTGTAAGCAAAAGGAATGAGTCACATGAGTATAAACACAATACCGGCCGCCGACGTCTCTTTTGATGCGGATGCGCTGCATATTCACCGCGCGCCTGAGGACTGGCGAGACCGGTTTGCGCTTCGGTTCGTCAAGTTTCTGCGCATCTTCGCGGATCGGTTCTTTTCTAAACGATATGGACACCGCGCGGTGGTGCTAGAAACAGTCGCGGCTGTCCCGGGGATGGTTGGTGGCTTGCTGCAACACCTCAAGGCGTTGCGCCAAATCCGGGATGATCAGGGCTGGATCAAAGAGCTGTTGGAAGAGGCCGACAACGAGCGGATGCACTTAATGACCTTCATCAAAATCGCCGAGCCGTCCAAGCTCGAACGGTTCCTGATCCTGATCGGGCAGGGTGTGTTCTTCAACATGTACTTTGTGATGTATTTGTTCTTCCCCAAGATCGCGCACCGCGTGGTGGGGTATCTGGAAGAAGAAGCGGTGATTTCTTACACGCAGTATCTTGAACAGGTCGAAAGTGGTGCGGTCGAAAACGTACCGGCACCTGATCTGGCGATAGAGTACTGGGATTTGCCTACAGATGCGCGTTTGATTGATGTGATCAAGGTCGTGCGCGCCGATGAAGCGGGGCACCGCGACAAGAACCACGCCTTTGCGGATGCGCTCTAGCTGCGGTTGCTGAAAAAAATGATGTGCGAAGGGTTTAAGCCGCTTGACGGGGCAGGGCTTCGGTCCTAAACCCACCGAACGCTTCGCAAGGAGCGTGCAGTGGGCGGTTGTAGCTCAGCTGGTTAGAGTGCCGGCCTGTCACGCCGGAGGTCGCGGGTTCGAGCCCCGTCAACCGCGCCAC
>CAZWSE010000179.1:0-2731 GCA_964636575.1 uncultured Sulfitobacter sp.
TGTTCAAAGACCCCAAAGGCAAAGCGCCTTGGTACAATGGCACGGGCGTCTTGCTGTATGTTTCGGGCATGATGATCGCGGCCTTTGCGATACGGGGGCTGGTATGACCGCAAGTTGGGGCCTGATTGTGCGCTTGTGTCTGGTCAATGCCTCCATCGGGGCGCTCGCCGCGTTGCCTGTGAACCTGTTCAACCGTTTGATGACTGTCGAGCTTGCCTTGCCTGCGCTGCTGCCCGGATTGTTGGTTGCCTTGCACTACGGTGTTCAACTCAGCCGACCCGTTTGGGGACATCGGTCTGACGTCCATGGAGGTCGGACACCTTATATCTTGGGCGGTCTGATCTGCGTGGCTTTGGGCGTGATCGGGGCGGCTTGGGGGATTGGCTTGGCCGAGACGAGCCTGCCATTTGCCCTGACGGTTTGGCTGGTCAGCTACATTCTGATCGGGCTTGGCATCGGGGCAGGGGGGACGTCATTTCTGGCGCTTCTGGCTTCTGTGTCTGGCACACGCAAAGCGGCTGCGGCCACTTTGGCTTGGCTGTTTCTTATCATCGGCGCGATTGCGGCGTCGATTGGCACGGGGGTTGCGATTGACCCTTATTCGCCTGCACGGTTGATGCAGGTGGTGCCTGTTGTATGTCTGATCGCAGTGTTGGTCAGCATGATCGGCACCTTGCGTGTTGAGCGGCACGCAGGTGTTGTCATTCCACCCAAAGACGACCGTCTAAGCGTCGCGGTGGCCGCGACCTGGGCGGACCCTACAGCGCGCGCCTTTACCGGATTTGTGTTTCTGTCGATCCTTGCCTTTTACCTGTCAGAGCTGATCCTTGAGCCTTTTGCGGGGCATATTCACGGGCTGACGCCTGATGCATCGACCAAGCTGTCGGGTGGCAAGGATGGCGCGGCCTTGATGGGTATGATTGGCGCGGGCGTGTTGAGCCAGCTGCGAATTGGCACCCTGCGGTTTTGGGCCATCACGGGCTGCATTATATCGGCTGCGGGCCTTATGTGTCTGGCCTTCGGGATGCCCTTGGTGCCGTCGACGATGACGCTGGGCCTTGGCAATGGATTGTTCGTTGTCGGTGCAATCGGGTCGATGATGCAACTGGCTGCGGCCCACGAATCTGCCACCGGCACACGCATGGGCGTCTTTGGCGCGTCCCAAGCGGTTGCGGCGGGACTGGCTGGACTGATTGCCACTGGTACGCTGGACGTGGCGCGGTGGCAGGCATCGGATCAATTCGCTTACGGCGTGGTGTTCACGTTTGAAGCCTTTCTATTCATAGCTGCGGCCTTGGTCGCGGCGCGGGTCATGCGCAAGATGCCTGATCCAAGTTCACTCAATTCTATGGTTCCGGGGGAATGACTATGTTTGATGTTGTCGTTGTAGGCGGGGGTCCGTCGGGCGCCACAGCTGCTGAAGATCTGGCGCGGTCTGGTTTCAAGGTCGCCATGTTGGACCGAGAGGGCCGTATCAAGCCTTGTGGTGGCGCTATTCCGCCCCGTTTGATGCAGGATTTCCATGTCACCGACGATCAACTGGTCGCCAAGGTCAACACGGCCCGAATGATTTCCCCTAAGGGCCGTCATGTGGATATTCCGATTGAGAACGGCTTTGTCGGGATGGTCGACCGGAAAGATTTTGACCCGTTTTTGCGCCAACGTGCCGAGGATGCAGGTGCCAAACGGTTTACGGGCACTTTTGTGCGTATTGATCGCGACGCGGACGGCCCGTCTGTGATGTACCGCGACAAGGATACATCCGAAGTTCTGCCCTTGAAGTGCAAACTGGTGATCGGCGCTGATGGTGCCCGTTCGCGGGTGGGCCGTGCCGAAGTGCCCGGTGGCGACAAGATCCCCTATGTGCTGGCCTATCATGAGATCATCAAGGCCCCGCCCAAGACCGAAGTCTATGACCCTGTCCGCTGTGATGTGATTTACGACGGCAAAATCTCACCTGATTTCTATGGCTGGGTTTTCCCGCATGGTGACAGTGCAAGCGTTGGCATGGGCACCGAGGTGTCTTCTGTTGATCTAAAGCAGGCCACTGCCGATCTGCGTGAAATGGCCGGATTGTCGGGCTGCGAGACCATCCGCAAGGAAGGTGCGCCCATTCCACTGAAGCCGCTGGACCGTTGGGACAATGGCAAGGACGTGGTTTTGGCCGGTGATGCTGCGGGTGTTGTTGCCCCCTCATCCGGTGAGGGTATTTACTATGCTATGGTCGGTGGCCGTGTTGCTGCCACTGCCTGCGCTGCCACATTGACCACGGGCAAGGTCAAGAACCTGAAGCTGGCGCGGTCCATGTTTATGAAGGAACATAAGATGGTGTTCCGCGTGCTTGGATCGATGCAAAACGCTTACTATCGTAGTGATGATCGCCGTGAACGCTTTGTGTCGCTCTGCCATGATATTGATGTGCAGCGCTTGACCTTTGAGGCCTATATGAACAAGAAACTGGTGCGCGCGCGTCCTATGGCTCATCTCAAGATCGGCCTCAAGAACATGGCGCATCTGACCGGATTGATCAGGGCTGAAAAAGTATGACCATTATGATCCCTGCATGGGTTGGCGATACGCTGACCCCTGTGGAAAAGCTGGAGGCCCATCAGCGCGGCCTGAAGCACAAGGCGATTTCCGTCTTTGTGTTGCGCGGCCGTGATGTGTTGATCCAACGTCGCGCTTTGGGCAAGTATCATACCCCCGGTTTGTGGGCGAACACCTGTTGTAC
>CAZWSE010000180.1:0-2680 GCA_964636575.1 uncultured Sulfitobacter sp.
GGGCAGGGGCCGTGGACCCTGTCCTATGGGTGCGCTAACAAGGCAGGGTACTTCTGAAAGGCTCCCTCACATGTCCGCGCATGGCCCTGTCATTCCAATGTCCTCCGCTCCTTGCGGCCCGCTGCACGGCACCGCCGAAGTGCCGGGCGACAAATCCATCTCGCACCGGTCGTTGATCTTGGGCGCGATGGCTGTGGGCGAAACCCGCATCACAGGGTTGCTCGAAGGCCAGGACGTCCTCGACACAGCCAAAGCCATGCAAGCCTTCGGGGCAGAGGTCACCAACCACGGCGGCGGCGAATGGTCGGTGCATGGTGTGGGCGTTGGCGGGTTCGCAGAACCCGATGGCGTGATCGATTGCGGCAACTCAGGCACCGGCGTGCGCCTGATCATGGGGGCCATGGCCAGCTGCCCGATCACCGCGACCTTCACAGGCGATGCCAGCCTAAACAGCCGCCCGATGGCGCGGGTGACCGATCCATTGGCGCTTTTCGGGATCCAAGCCGTAGGCCGCTCCGGCGGGCGCTTGCCCATGACCCTTGTCGGCACCGAAACACCCGTGCCCGTGCGCTACACAGTTCCCGTGCCCTCCGCCCAAGTGAAATCAGCAGTGCTGCTCGCAGGCCTAAACACACCGGGTCAAACCGTGGTCATTGAAAAAGAAGCCACCCGCGACCACACCGAACGGATGCTCGCAGGGTTCGGGGCCGAGATCACCATTGAAGACACAAACGAAGGCCGCGTGATTACCCTCACAGGCCAGCCCGAACTGAAACCACAGGTCATCGCCGTCCCGCGTGATCCGTCCTCAGCCGCCTTTCCGGTTTGTGCAGCACTCATCGTCCCCGGGTCAGACGTGCTCGTCCCCGGCATCGGGCTGAACCCGACCCGCGCTGGGCTTTTCCAAACGCTGGTCGACATGAACGCTGACCTCACCTTTGAAAACCGCCGCGAAGAAGGGGGCGAACCCGTCGCCGACCTGCGCGCGCGGTACTCGCCCGACATGAAAGGCATCGAAGTGCCCCCCGAACGGGCCGCCTCCATGATCGACGAATACCCCATCCTCAGCGTGGTCGCCGCCAATGCGACAGGTCAGACAATGATGCGTGGCGTCAAAGAACTGCGGGTCAAAGAAAGCGACCGGATCGAGGCCATGGCCAGCGGTCTGCGCGCCAACGGTGTGACCGTTGAAGACGGCCCCGACTGGTGGAGCGTGACAGGCCAAGGCCCCGGCTCCGTCACAGGCGGGGCAACCTGCGTGACGCATCTGGATCACCGCATTGCAATGTCCTTTTTGATCCTCGGCATGGCCGCCAAATCAGGGGTGGCACTCGACGACGGCGGGCCTGTCGCCACCTCCTTCCCGATCTTTGAGACCCTCATGGGCGATCTCGGGGCGCAGATCCAAAGGTGAGCTTTTGTGTCGCCATAGACGGGCCAGCGGCTGCGGGCAAAGGCACGGTGTCCAAGGCAGTGGCGGCAAAATTCGGGTTCGCACACCTTGATACAGGGCTGCTCTACCGCGCGGTCGGGGCCAAGGTTCTGCACGGGGCCGACCCGACGCAAGCCGCCAAATCCCTGACGGCGGAAGACCTCGACAACCCCGACCTGCGCACACCAGAAGTTGCCCAAGCCGCCAGCAAAGTCGCCATCATCGCAGACGTCCGCGCAGCCCTTGTTGATTTCCAACGGGCCTTTGCGACCCGCTCAGGTGGGGCGGTCTTGGACGGGCGCGATATCGGAACGGTGATCTGCCCAGACGCTGCGGTGAAGCTGTTTGTGACCGCCAGTGCCGAATGCAGGGCACAACGCCGGTTCGACGAGCTAAAAGAACGAGGGTTGGACGTGGTCTACAAAGACGTGCTCGACGACGTGAAAACCCGCGACGCCCGCGACCGCGACCGCGTAGAAGCCCCATTGAAACCGGCCGACGACGCGATCCTCATCGACACCACCGATCTGGACATAGACGCAGCCGTGGCCGCCGCCACAGCAGTGATCGAAGCTGCTCAAAAAGGATAAACCCCATGTCCGACCTCAACATCACTTGCCCCGAATGCCACGCAGATATCGCGCTGACCGAACAACTGGCAGGGCCATTGGTCAAAGACCTGCGGGCAGGATTTGCAAAACAACTCGCAGAAAAAGAAGAAGCCAGCACAGTCGCCATCCAAGAGGCCGAGGCCCGCGCCAAAAAGGCCGCATTAACCGAAGCTTTTAAGGCGCAAGAAGACCTGAAAAAGCAAGTGGCCGAACAAGACGCTGACTTAAAGCAACTAAAAGAGGCCGAAGCAAAAGCCCTACGCCGCGAACAGGAACTCATAGACAAAGAAGCAGACATCGAAGTTACCGTTCTGAAAAAGCTAGCAGCAGAACGCGAAAGCATGACAGCCAAACTGCGGGTGCAACTGACCGAAGAAGCAGCGCTGAAAGTATCGGAAAAAGACCAAGTAATCGCCAGCATGCGCCGCGAAATCGACTCGCTCAAACAAAAGTCCGAACAAGGCTCTATGCAAACCCAAGGCGAAGCGGCGGAACTGGTGCTCGAAGACACGCTGGGCCAAGCCTTCCCATCTGACCGGATCACACCCGTGGCCAAAGGGGTCAGCGGGGCGGACGCGCTGCAAGAGGTGCTAGATGGCATGGGCCAATCCGCAGGCGGCATCTTGTGGGAAAGCAA
>CAZWSE010000181.1:0-1330 GCA_964636575.1 uncultured Sulfitobacter sp.
GCCCACATGCTTGACCCGCCACAGACGGTCAGCGCCTGTCCGGTCATGTATTTGCTGGCGTCCGATCCAAGGAACACGGCAAGGCCCGCGAAATCATCCGGCTCACCCAAGCGACGCAGGGGGATGCCTTTGGAATACTTTTCCTCCACCCCCGGTTTGTCCCACAATTCACGGGCAAAATCGGTTTTCACAAGGCCCGGGCAGATCGCATTGACGCGGATACCGTTGGGGCCAAACTCGGTCGCGAGGTTCCGCACCAAGCCAATCAGGGCCAGCTTGGACATGCCATAAGTGCCAAGCGTGTCCGACGCCTTGAACGCGCCAATCGACGACGTGAACATCATCGATCCGCCTTTGCCTTCCATATCGGGGGCGACCATTTTCGCCAGCCACAGATTGGACTGCACATTGGCGTTCATCGTGCGCTCGTAGTCTTTGTCCGAGATGCCAGCGATGGGGCCGAAGTAGGGGTTCACGCCCGCATTGCCGACGACAATATCAATAGGGCCAGCGGTCTCATGGGTCTTGTCGACCAGCTCTTGCAGGCTGTCTTTATGCACGATGTTGGCGGCAATGCCGTGGGCACGTGTGGCACCAACAGCATCGTTGATGGCCTTGGCAGCAGCATCCAAATCGTCCTGCGTGCGGGATGAAATCACCACGGTCGCGCCCTGTTCAGCGAGCGCCTTGGCCATTTCAAACCCCATGCCCTTGGACGCACCCGTCAGCAGGGCAACCTTTCCGGTCAGATCAAACAGGCTCATCCCATGAACCCTCCGGCGGGCTTTTTCAGATCAGCGCTTTTGATCGCATTCTGGCGAGAGTTGCTGTCTTTGTAGGTCTGCACCTCATGGCGGGCGATGACGTGGTGGTGCACCTCGTCGGGACCATCGGCGTAACGCAAGGTCCGCTGCTGGGCATACATCCCAGACAGAGGCGACCATTGGCTGATGCCCGTCGCACCATGCACCTGCATGGACTGGTCAATAATATCGCAGACCTGTTCGGGCACCTTGGCCTTGATCATGCTGACCCAAATGCGGGCTTCTTTGTTGCCCAACACATCCATCGCCTTGGCGGCCTTCAAAACCAGCAAACGCATCGATTCAATCTCGATCTTGGCGCGGGAAATGGTTTCCATGTTCTTGCCAAGGTCCACGATCTTCTTGCCAAAGGCGATGCGATTCAGGCCACGGTCAATCATCAAATCAAGCGCCTTTTCAGCCTGCCCGATCGACCGCATGCAGTGGTGAATACGGCCTGGCCCAAGACGGACTTGGGAAATCTCAAACCCCTTGCCTTCGCCCCACAGAATGTTGGATTCCGGCAC
>CAZWSE010000181.1:1430-2665 GCA_964636575.1 uncultured Sulfitobacter sp.
CCGATGTTCTTGGCATCAGAGGACGCGCGATCAGGTTCGGTCATGGCAAAGGCGGACCGGATTTCACCGGCCAGAAGCGGCTTCAACCATTGTTCCTTTTGTTCGGGCGTGCCGATGCGTTCCAGCACTTCCATATTGCCCGTATCAGGGGCGGAACAGTTCAGGGTTTCAGACGCAAGCGGGTTCTTCCCAAGCTCGGCGGCGATATAGGCATAATCGAGGTTCGACAGGCCCTCACCGGTTTCGGCATTGGGCAAAAAGAAGTTCCAAAGACCGGCATCGCGGGCCTTTTGCTTGGCTTCGGCCATCAGTTCCAACTGGCGCGGGTGGTACGACCAACGGTCTTCGCGCCCTTCGCCAAGCTGGTGATATTCGTCCGACATCGGGTCCACGTTTTCGCGGATATGCTTGATGACGGCGGCCAGAAGCGGCTTGGCCTTTTCGGACATTTCAAGGTTGTTCAGGGACAGGGGAGAATTGGGATCGGACATCTATATGGTGCCTCCTTTTGGCGGAATTTATGCGTTGACCCATTTGGGGGCACGTTTTTCGACGAAGGCATTCACGCCCTCTTTGAAGTCTTCGGTTTTGGACAGATCAGCGATGACCTCGCGCGAATAGGCAATGCTGTCGGCCATACCGTCGCGGCGGTACATATCGTTCAGCACCCGCTTGGTGGCTTTGACGGCAGAGGGCGAGACGCTGCAAAGTTGCTCCGCCTTTTCCATCGCCTTGGCCATCAGATCAGCGTGGGGGTGAACCTCGTTCACGCAACCCATCGCAAGCGCTTCATCGGCCATAATGGTACGGCCGGTGAACATCATTTCCTGTGCGGCCAACCGCCCGATATAGCGCGATAGACGTTGCACACCCGACGCAGCGGCAAAGAAGCCGACCTTGACCTCGGGCAGGGCAAACTTGGCCTGATCTGACGCCAGAATAATGTCGCATGACAATGCAGTTTCAAACCCGCCGCCCATGGCAAAACCATTGACTGCCGCGATGATCGGTTTTTCCAGATCGAACCGCGAAGACAGACCCGCAAAGCCACTGTCGGTCATCTTTTCTTTGTTGGCCCCAGTTGCCGTTGCTTTCAGATCGTTGCCTGCGGTGAAGGCCTTGTCGCCAGCCCCCGTTAGCACTGCAACCCAAAGGTCTTGGTCAGCTGCGAAGTCATCCCAACACGCCGCCATTTCATTGTGCATGGCCACGTGAACTGCGTTGTAAACCTCGGG
>CAZWSE010000182.1:0-2551 GCA_964636575.1 uncultured Sulfitobacter sp.
TGATCAGCTCAAGCGCCTCGTGGAACACTTCCACCGGGGCTTTCTTCAGCTTGTCCTCAACGCGGTCAAAGGCGTTGTAGACGATACGTTCTGCGACCGACTTCTTGCCGTCGATCATCAGGTTGTTCATGAATTTTGTCAGTACGCGATCGCCATATTTGGCGTCGGGCAGGACTTCGCGTTTTTCAGCGGCGTGACGACGTGACATGTGATCTCTTCCTTACTTCGGACGCTTGGCGCCGTATTTCGAACGACGTTGTTTACGGTCTTTGACGCCTTGGGTATCCAAAACACCACGCAGAATGTGGTAACGAACACCCGGAAGGTCTTTGACACGACCGCCGCGGATCAGAACCACAGAGTGCTCCTGAAGGTTATGGGATTCACCCGGAATGTAGCTGATGACCTCGAAGCCGTTGGTCAGACGCACCTTGGCGACTTTCCGCATGGCCGAGTTCGGCTTTTTCGGTGTGGTTGTGTAGACACGTGTGCAAACGCCACGCTTCTGCGGGCATGCCTGCAGGTGCATGGATTTGGAGGTCTTGCGTTTTGGCTGCCGCGGCTTGCGGATCAGCTGTTGGATCGTTGGCATTCCGGTTTTATCCCCGTCTCAACTTATGTCTGCAAAGGGCCATCCCTTTGCGGTTTCAATTCACTCGCATTGCAAAGCTGCAAAGCGAAACATCCGCGACGTTCCCGTACCGAGGTGAACGTGGCGGTGGGCTCACAGAGGATGCGACCAATATTAGGTCGGATCGTGACCACTCAAGTATAGATTTCAAAGCACGAGGGGATTCCCCGCCTTCGAGATAGCGGGCGTATAGGGGGAGTCTTTATAGGTGTCAACAGGCCCTGCCCCGCCTGCGTGTCAACCGCGCAACAACGCCCGTTCACGGTAAAGCGTAAAGAGCCCCGTGCCCACAACAATAGCCGCGCCCAACATGGTCAGCGGGGTTGGCCAGTCGCCAAAGATCACCCACCCCAAGAACAGCGCCCAGATGAGGCCCGTGTAGCGAAACGGGGCCGTGAACGAGATGTCTCCGACCCGCATTGCCAACACGCTGCACAGATAAGCGCCGAGAATAAAGAATGAGCTTCCAACGATCAGACCCGCGTTCTTGTTTGAGACAGGCACCCAGTCTTGCCCGAGGCTTAAAATTCCAGCAAAAGCCGTGACAATCACCGCCGCAGCCAATGTGACCATCATCGATGGCACATCCTTGGACAGCCTGCGTGTGACCAGATCACGGACGGTCACGCTGGCCACGGCCAACAGGGCGTATCCGGCGTAGATGTTGAACCCGTCCGGCCCCGGCCGCACGATCAAAAGCATCCCCGCAAAGCCGATCAAAATGGCCGTCATCCGCCGCCAACCGATCTGTTCTTTGAACACCACCGCAGCCCCCAGCGTTACCGTCAGCGGCAAGACTTGGAGAACGGCTGTCACATTGGCCAAGGGCATGTTCAAAAGGGCCGTGATAAAGGCATAGGCCGCCGCGACCTCAGACGCCGATCTGATCGCGATCAATCCCCAGTCTTTTGAGCTGATCCGCGTTTTCAAACTGCCCAGCCAGATCACCAGCCCTAAGATCAAAAGGCTCGACAACCCGCCCCGCAGCACTAAAAGTTGCGAAAGCGGCACCGCCCCTTCGGTCATCTTGATCAGCGTGTCATTGAAAGTGAAAGCCGCCATCGACCCCATCATCAAAAGTGCACCGTTCAGGTTCGGGGTCATTAAGGCTGTCCTATGGCTTGTCCCGCTTTGACGCTATGCCCAGCCGGCCGATGGGTACAAGACCCATCGTAACGATTTGAGTATTTGTCAAAGGGTAAAGGAAGCCGAGAAAGCCGTTGACCCCTGCCCTTTGGCATCCAAGGATGGGGGTCTGTTGTGTTGGGTGTAAGGAGTTCCCCCCGAATGATGCGATTTTTGGATGCGACCTTGGGCCGTTGGTTTCGTCATTTCATGTTTCTGGTGGTCCGCACCTATTATGCATTGTTCTACAACGTCAGTTGTTCCGGCAAGCATCTGCTGCAAGACCATCCTGGTGCTTTGATTTTGGCCACCCATGTTAGCCGCCATGATGGTCCTTTGATTGCCGCCATTTTGTATTCCACCGCCCGTGTCCGCCCGACCGTGCATTGGGATGAATATCACCACCCTGCCCAGCGCATTCCGATGTTTCTGGCCAGCGCCATTCCGATGAGCTCCCCCAAAGATTGGCCCGATGAAAAACGGGCTGCGCGCAAGGCTGAGGTTTTGGAGATCATCCACAAAGTGATCGCAAACGGCAGTTCGATCCTGTTGTTCCCTGCCGGTAAGGTGCGACGACAAGAGCGTGAGATCGTAGCGCCGTATTTGTCGGGCGTGCATGATATCTTGCGCGCTGCCCCCGAGACCCCCGTCATGTTGTTGCGCCTTGACGGCTTGGGCAAGTTCCAGCGCGCCCAATACGACGCGTTTTGGAGCTTTCTAGGCCGCAAGGCAGGGCGCCGTCACGTGCAGATGGATTTGACCGAGATTGAGCTGGATGCGGGTATGGAGTTGGAA
>CAZWSE010000183.1:0-2496 GCA_964636575.1 uncultured Sulfitobacter sp.
ATCACCCCGCACCCCTATTTCCGCATCTTTGCGACCGCCAACACAGTTGGTTTGGGCGATACAACGGGTCTGTATCACGGCACACAGCAGATCAACCAAGGCCAGATGGACCGTTGGTCGCTTGTGGCCACGTTGAACTATCTGTCGGTGGACGCAGAAACTGCAATCGTTCTGGCGAAGAACCCGAACTACAACGACGAAAAGGGTCGCAAGACCTTGCGCCAGATGGTGACTGTCGCGGACATGACGCGCACCGCCTTTATGTCGGGCGATCTGTCGACGGTTATGTCGCCACGGACGGTTATCGCTTGGGCGCAAAACGCCGAGATTTTCCGCAATGTGGGCTATGCCTTCCGCCTGTCGTTCTTGAACAAATGCGATGAGTTGGAGCGTCAGACCGTGGCCGAGTTTTATCAGCGGTGCTTTGATGAGGAACTGCCGGAGAGTGCTGCGAGCTTGAGCTTGGGGTGAGGAAGAGCCACATGAACCTGCCTGACGGCATGCGTTCGCAACGTGCCGCAACAAACGAAAGCAGGAGGTTCAACATGACGCAAGGTATTCATCGCGCAATCACACCAGTCGTTTTGGCCTTCTCAATTGTTTTGTGTCCATCCTTTGCCAATCCTGCCGCAGCCGAGACCGCCGCAAAAGCCGCACAATGCGCAGCGTTTAATTATGCGAATTGGGATTATGAGGTCGAATTTTTCAGCGAAGAAGATCGTTCCCCGGAGTGGAAGGAACAGGCGCGCGGCTTTGAACGCGTTGCCCTTCGGTTGGGGATGACCAAATCAGCGATCAACGCTGATATCCGAGCAAAGCGTTCCGTCCTGAAAAAACTCGTCACCGACTTCGTATTCTTGGAAGATCCAAAGACACGCCGCACGTTCAATTCGGTCTCTCGTATCTGCAACAAGATCATACAAACGGCGCCTGAAATGGAGGCATTCCGGTGACCAAACCCCCAAACGACAACCCTGCCGATCCGTTCAAGAAGGCTTTGGCTGAGGCCACCAAGGTCATGGCCCATGATCCTGAGTTGACTGTCAGTTACTCTGTTGATCCTGCCGGTCTGTCCGGTGACGCCATGCGTTTGCCTCAAGTGTCCCGTCGTTTGACCCGCGATGAGGTGTTGCTTGCCCGTGGCACTGCTGATGCTTTGGCATTGAACCGCCGTTATCACAATGAGCAGACCCATTCCCGTTATGTCCCCCAAGGCGATATGGCCCGTGATCTATATGAGGCCATGGAGACTGCCCGTTGCGAGGCGATGGGTGCCCGCGACATGCCCGGCACTGCTGGCAATATCGACGCCAAGATCGGTCATGAGGCCACCCGCCGTGGCTATGCCGAGTGTAAGCAGGCATCGGAGGTGCCGCTTGCCACTGCCGCTGGCTATTTGATCCGCCATATGGCCACCGGTCGTGATTTGCCTGCCGGTGCCCAGAACGTCATGGAGTTGTGGCGCGGATTTATTGAGGATCAGGCCGGTGGCACCCTTGATAACTTGCAGGATACTTTGGCCGATCAGGCTGAGTTTGCCCGTTTCGCCCGTCAGATCATTTCCGATTTGGGCTATGGCGATCAGTTGGGCGATGACCCCGATCAGTTGGACGAGGATCAGGACGAGGGTGCGGACGAGTCCGGTGAAGAAGAGCAAGAGCCTGACAGCACTGGCGATCAGGATGATGAAGAGTCCGAGGCTGAGGGCACCCCTGAGAGTTCTCAGGAAGAGCAACAGGATGCCGCCCAAGCTCAGGTTTCGATGGACGATATGGCCGATCAGGAGATGGGCGATGAGGCCGAGATGCCCGAGGGCGATGCCCCGATGGAGCCGCCTGCCCCGCAGCCTGTGTCGGACGCTGATCCCAATTACGCCGTTTACCAAGCCGAGCACGACGAGGAAATTGCCGCTGAGGACTTGGCTGAACCCGTCGAGTTGGAGCGTTTGCGCGCCTATTTGGATCAGCAGTTGGAGCCTTTGAAGGGCGCTGTGTCTCGGCTTGCCAATAAGTTGCAGCGTCGTTTGCAGGCCCAGCAGAACCGGTCTTGGGAGTTTGATCTTGAGGAAGGTATCTTGGATGCAGGGCGGTTGGCGCGTGTTGTGGCCTCGCCCACCACGCCGCTGTCGTTCAAGGTCGAGAAGGACACCGAGTTTCGCGATACTGTGGTGACCTTGCTTTTGGACAACTCAGGCTCGATGCGCGGGCGGCCTATTTCGATTGCGGCCATTTGTGCCGATGTTTTGGCCCGCACCCTTGAGCGTTGCAATGTGAAGGTTGAAATCCTTGGCTTTACCACCCGTGCGTGGAAAGGCGGGCAGGCCCGTGAGACATGGCTTGCCGACGGGCGTCCTAACCAGCCCGGTCGTTTGAACGATTTGCGCCATATCATCTACAAATCCGCCGATGCGCCTTGGCGCCGGACCCGTGATAACCTGGGCCTGATGATGAAAGAGGGCTTGCTGAAGGAAAACATCGACGGGGAAGCCTTGGAATG
>CAZWSE010000184.1:0-2434 GCA_964636575.1 uncultured Sulfitobacter sp.
CACAACGCCCCGCCCTGAACAAGCCGAAGGCGCAGGGCGCGCGCTGGCCCGCCCCACGGGCAGGCGCGATAGCTACCGCTGCAAGACGTGTCGAAACACCGACCAAATACCAACCATAAATCAAGCGGTTTCAAAGCCAGTGCGCCTCCCCTCGGGCCAGCGCGCGCCCCGCTTGAGCGTCCATCTCAAACACGCTCAAAAACCCGATCACTTTTTCCAAAGGCATCTCGCAGGGTTTCACCTTTGGGCCTGCGTTCAGGTCATACCAATTGAGGCTGATATAGTCAGACCCGTCCAAGGCTTCGCCGACCAGTTTGACGGATTTGCCATCGTTGAAAAGGGTTTTGCTGACGACGTATCGCCGCCCGTAAGCCGCCCCATAGGACGTGCCAACAGGTAGTGATTTCAGTGTTTCTATCGCTTTTGAAAAATCGTCGCGGTCGGGCATTCAGCCCTTTTGACCGATCTTGCTTTCGGTGCCTGCGCGGATGCGTTGGATGTTTGCGCGGTGCGTCCAATAGATAAACAGGGTCAGGATACCGCCCAGCAAAACCGCGCTGCCTTGTCCGATGATCACCATTGCGAACGTAGATGCCGCTGCCGCCATCAAAGCGCCGACAGAAGACATCCGCGTGATTGCAGCGCCGCAGAGCCATGCGATGCAGGTCACAACTCCGACGGCCCAGTTCAGTGCCAGCATGATCCCGATAAAGGTCGCAACGCCCTTGCCGCCTTTGAAGTTCAGCCAAAGCGGAAAGCAATGCCCCAAAAACGCGCCAAGTGCCGCAACCTGTGTTGCGTCTTCTCCCACAAAGTATCGCCCCAACAGAACCGCCGCCGCACCTTTGGCCGCATCCAGCAGCAAGGTTAACGCCGCAGCGCCCTTGTTGCCTGTGCGCAGCACATTGGTGGCCCCGATGTTGCCCGACCCGATATCGCGCAGATTGCCAAGCTTGAATTGCTTGGCCACCAGCATCCCAAACGGCACCGAGCCGATGGCATAGCCGATCATCAACCAGATCAGCAGCAAAAGCGGTGAGCTTTCAATAATGGGCATTTCTCAAACCTTTCCTTTCGAACCCTCATACACGCGCGTGCCGGCCACATAGGTGGCTAAAACACGCCCTTGCATGCGATGTCCGTCAAAAGGTGTATTCTTTGATTTTGACCTCAGTATGGCTCTGTTCATCACAAATGGGGCATCTGGGTCAAAAAGAAGAAGGTCCGCAGGCGCTCCTTTTGTGAGCCTGCCTGCAGGAAGGTTAAGCCGTTTCGCCGGGTTCACCGTCATTGCTTTCAGCAGTGTCGGCAGGTCCATATATCCGTTGTGATAAAGGCTAAGCGCTGCGGGCAAAAGCGTCTCCAACGCCACCGCCCCACTGGCCGCTTCTTCAAAGGGCAACCGCTTGGATTCCTCGTCCTGCGGCGTGTGCATGGAGCTGATGATATCGATCAGCCCGCTGCCCACTGCCTCGATCACCTGCAGCCGGTCTTCTTCCGATCTAAGCGGCGGTTTGACCTTAAAAAAGGTCCTGTAATCAGCCACATCCAACTCATTCAGGGTCAGGTGATGGATGCTCACTCCGGCCGAAATATCCAGCCCGTTCGCCTTCGCCCGTTCCAGTGCAGGCAGGGCGCGCGCTGTGGTAATCTGATCTGCATGATACTTTGCGCCGGTCATCTCAACGAGCGCAATATCGCGGTCCAGCGCCATCCGCTCCGCCATAGGAGACACCGCCGGAAGCCCTCTGAGGGAGGCGAATTTCCCAGACGTCGCCGCCGCCCCATCAGACAGTTTTGGGTCCTGCACATGGGCGATCACCAGAGCCCCGAGAGACTTAGCATAGGTCAAGGCTCGGCTGAAGACTTTGGGATCCTCAACCACGTGATCGCAGTCCGTAAAAGCAATGGCGCCGGCGTCCATCAGAAAGCCGATTTCGGACATCTCTTTTCCCTGCCTGCCTTTGGTCAGGGCGGCCATGGGAATGACGTTCACGGGGGCGGCCTCATTGGCGCGGCGGGTGACGAATTCTAGGGTCTCGGGGCTGTCGATTGCGGGGTCGGTATCGGGGCGGGTGATCATGGTGGTGACCCCGCCAGCAGCGGCTGCCAGGCCTGCGGATTTGAAGGATTCTTTGTGCCGTTCACCGGGTTCGCAGACCTTGACGCCTATGTCGATGAGGCCGGGGGAGAGGCATTTTTCTTGGCAGTCGATGGTTTCGCCGCGAAACTGATTCTCTTTGTTTTCAGCGTCTTGAGCGGAAATTTCTGCGATGAGACCTTTGGATACGGTTAACGAACCGAGCGTTTCGGTGCCTGCTTCGGGATCGATCAGGCGGGCGTTGATGAAGCGGATGTCGGTCATGGGGCCCCGGAGAATGATGCGCGTTCCGACCGTTTAACGGGGTTTTGTGGTTTGGGGAAGGTTGGGTTT
>CAZWSE010000185.1:0-2425 GCA_964636575.1 uncultured Sulfitobacter sp.
CCGCCCTTGGTGCTTTTCGCTGCGACCGCGCGTCTCGCAAAACGCCCGTTCAGATCGGATAACATCAATAACGAGTATGTCCGTAAACTCGCCAAAGATGTTGCAAAGCGGGGGCGACTGTATTTGATCGCGACATACTCATCTTTTGCATCTCGCAGTTGATCGCTGCGTTGAACGAAAAAAAGGACATCTCGAAAACCGTTAGCTTCAAAGTCAGCGACTACATTGTCGCAACGGGAAAGCCTGCTGGCGGAAGCGCGTATGGTCGGGCTGAAGATGCTTTGGAGCGATTACGCGGGACATCCATCAAGACAAATATCCATACAGGCGATGAGCGGCAGTGGCAGGTCTTTGGCCTTGTTGAAAGCGCAAAGACGATACGGCGCGACAATGACGGCGTGCTTCAAGAAGTGCAGGTTACTCTGTCTGATTGGGTGTTTAATGCGATTCAAGCCAAGGAGGTTTTGACAATCAGTCGGGACTATTTCCGCTTAAAAAAACCTCTAGAGCGCAGGATGTACGAAATCGCGCGCAAGCACTGCGGCAAGTCTTCTGAGTGGCGCATTGGGCTGGAGAAGTTGCGGTTGAAATGCGGCTCGCATTCTTCGGCCAAGGAGTTCAAGCGCCTGATCAGCAACATCATCGCCGACAGTGAACAGCACGATCATTTTCCCGATTACGACCCTTCGCTTGAAGGCAACATCGTTGTGTTTCGCAGCAAGGGCACGGTTCCGATGCCAATCGTCGAGATATACGAAGGTCGGCTTGATCCCGAAGCATATCACGATGCACGCACCGCTGCCCCAGGTTGGGACACCCGAATGCTTGAAAAGGAATGGCGGGCATGGTGTGGCAAAGAAGAGATTGAGCCCAAACATCCGACACGTCATTTTATCAAGTTTTGCCAAAGCTGGTTTGAAAAGCGTGGCAGGCCGTAGCACGGCAAGGTTCGACCACGATGGCAAAGCAAACATCCAAAAATAGGCCCGTTGGCAAGATAGGGGAGGTCGCAGCCAAGGGACGATTCCTCAGCATGGGTTTCCAGTTTGATCGGCGAGGACGGCCCATGGACTAAGCCGCTGCCGCGGCAATGGCGTCTGTTTCTGACGTAGAGAGCCGCGCTGCGGGACGCCCATTTTGCGATCTTCCTAACCTGCCTGACGATTGGGGTTTCTCAATCGTCAATTAGGAGGTTCCCATGACACAGGAGAAGATGAGCCCGCTGCGTGAGCGGATGATGGAAGATATGCGCATTCGGGGGATGGGCGACAAAGCTCAAAAGTCCCACATCAGGGCGATCAAGGATTTCGCTGCGTTCCTTGGCCACTCACCTGATACAGCGACGCCCGAAGAACTGCGCGCCTATCAGTTGCACATGACGGATACCGAGGTAACGCCATCGACCTTCAACACGCGGATTGTCGCGCTGAGGTTTTTCTTTGGTCAGACCTGCGGCCGCGAAGACATGAAGCGCTTCATGCAATTTAAGACCCAACCCAAGAAGCTGCCGATTGTGTTCAGCGTGCAGGAGGTGTCAGACATACTGATGGCCACGCCGGGGCCGGGATTGAAGTACCGGGCAGCACTGAGCATTTCTTATGGTGCCGGTCTGCGGGCCTCTGAAGTCTGCAACCTCAAGGTCAGCGACATCGATAGCGACCTCCCTCTCGGGACATTGCTACGCAATACCCTGCCGGGCAATGGATGTTGATCCATGTCGACGAGGGCAAGAACGACAAAGACCGCAAGGCCATGCTGTCACCCGCGCTACTGGATCTGCTCCGCGATTACTGGCTTGAAGCACGACCAGAGGGGTGGCTGTTTCCGGGCAAACCCAAGATCATGGCCCTGTCGCCGCGTCAGCTGAACCGCGCGTTCACGTCCGCCAAGCATATGGCCGGGATCAATAAGCCCGCGACCCTGCACACCTTGCGCCATAGCTTTGCAACACATCTCCTAGAGGCCGGAACGGATGTCCGGGTGATCCAGGTTCTCCTAGGTCATTCTAAGCTCAGCACGACGGCGCGCTATACGCATGTTGCGACCAAAACCATTCGCGGCACCGTCAGCCCGTATGAGATGTTGGAGAAGCTGCAGGATCATAGCGTCAGACGGGGGCTGGAGTAACGGCCTAGGCGGTTGCCTCGCCCACGGCTGGAGATCGCAGATATCTTTCGGAACCATGGTCCCGCATATCGGCGGGCCAATGCTGGGCACGTCAGTCTCGGCCAGTTGAAGGTGATGTCGGGGATTGAAGCCTGTCGAACCGAAGCTCTTGGCGGGCATGTGGCGGGATGCACCAAGTGCGGCCACCACCACATTGCCTATAACTCTTGCAAAAACCGGCATTGCCCCAAGTGCCAGGGACCAGCGGCACGCGATTGGATGGAGGCGCGGGCCGAAGACTTGCTGCCCGTAGAGTACT
>CAZWSE010000186.1:0-2323 GCA_964636575.1 uncultured Sulfitobacter sp.
CAGGAGCCTGCCCATGCCCAATCTACGCGATTTCAAAGTCCTTGCGTTTGACGTTTATGGCACCTTGATTGACTGGGAAAGCGGCATGGTCACGGGGTTGAAGCCTTTGACGGATCGCGTCAGCCGCACGTTGAGCCGCGATGATATTCTGGAGACCCATGCCTTCCACGAATCCACATCTCAGCGGTGGACCCCTGCCAAAAAATACAGCGACTTGCTGGCCACTGTGTATCGTCGTTTGGCGGAGGAATGGGGTGTCGCGGTTACTTGGGAGGACTGTCAGGCTTATGGCTTGTCCGTGCGGCAGTGGCCTGCTTTCCCCGACAGCCATGATGCTTTGGCCTACCTGAAACATCACTACAAACTGGTTGTGTTGACCAATACGGACAATCAGAGCTTTCAAGGGTCAAACACGCGATTGGGTGTCCAATTTGATGGTGTTTATACGGCCGAGGACGTAGGCAGTTACAAGCCCGCTGACCGCAACTTTGAGTATATGTTGGAAACGCTGTCCCGTCAGGGGGTCCAGAAGTCGGACATTTTGCACACCGCCGAAAGCATGTTCCACGATCACGGGCCTGCAAATCGACACGGCTTGTCCAATTGCTGGATTTATCGCCGCCACGCAGAAGAGGGTTTTGGCGCAACTATGAACCCCGGTGAGATGCCCACATATGACTTTTGTTTCAACACTATGGCTGAGCTGGCTGCGGCACATAAGGCGGAAGTTGCTGCTGGCTAGGGCTGCGGTATGATCCCTCGAAAAAGTGTAGAGCTTATGCGCAGGCTATGCTTGTTCCTACCTTCGTAGTCGGGTTAGATCGGGTCTATGCAAAGCTACATTTCTCGTCGTGCGTTACTGTCTGGGCTTGCCGCTTTTGGGGCTTCACCTGCTTTGGCGAATGCGCCGGAGGTGTCGATTTTCCCGCGTGCCAAGCCGGGCGATTTTCACAAGAAAGCTGCCCGCGATCCTGAATTTCTGATTGCCGATGCGGGTATCAGTGGCGAGACCTATTTCATGGTTGCTGATGCGTCTACGGGTCTGCGGCTTGAGGGACGTAATTCTGATGTGGGCACGCCGCCTGCCAGTGTCGCCAAGGCTTTGACTGCATTGTACGCGCTGGATGTTTTGGGGGCCGAGCACCGTTTTGTCACCCGCGCGCGTGCCACCGGCCCTGTTGAGGGCGGTGTCTTGAAGGGTGATCTGGTGCTTGAGGGCGGCTGTGATCCGACCCTTGATACGGATGGTTTGGCCGCGTTGGTCGACGCCTTGGCAGAGCAGGGTGTGACATCTGTCACAGGCGGGATCACCGTTTTTGACGGTGCTTTGCCCCATGTCATCACGATTGATCCGGGCCAGCCTGCCCATGTGGGGTATAGCCCCGCCGTATCTGGAATTGCGTTGAATTTCAACCGTGTACACTTTGAATGGAAGCGCGCGAACGGGCAGTACAATGTCACCGTAGAGGCCCGCACCAAGCGCTACCGCCCTGCTGTGCGTATGGCGAGCGTTGCCATTTCCGACCGTGCTTCGCCTGTGTTTGAATATGCCCGCGGTGCGCGGCGGGATGAGTGGTCTGTCGCGCGGTCTGCCCTTGGTCGGGGCGGTGCCCGTTGGATGCCTGTGCGTTGGCCTGCGGACTATGCTGGCGATGTCTTTCGCAGTCTCTGTGCCGCCAAGGGGATAAAGGTTGCTGCGGGTGTCAGTGTTGTGGATGCCCTGCCAAGCGGGGCTGTTTTGGCGCAACATCGCTCTGCTCCGCTGCACGAAGTGTTGCGGGATATGTTGAAGTTTTCGACCAATATCACCGCCGAGATGGTGGGCATGGCTGCCACCCGAGCGCGGGGCGTTGATGCGCCTGATCTGGCCGCGTCGGCTGCTGCGATGAACGCATGGTCTGTGGCCGAGTTGGGCATGGTTGCCCCTGCTTTGGTCGATCATTCGGGCCTGTCGGATGCGTCGCGTTTGACGGCTGTGGACATGACCCAAGGCCTGGTCCGCGCCTATCGCAGCACCATTTTGCGCCCCATGCTGAAGCAGATCGCCATTCGCGACCGCAAGGGTCGTCCGCAGTATGATCATCCGATCAAGGTCAACGCCAAGACGGGCACGTTGAATTTTGTGTCCGGTTTGGGCGGGTATATGGAGACCGAGGACGGCCGTGTGCTGGCGTTTACGGTGTTCACCGCCGATTTGGACAAGAGGGCTGGCGTGCCTATGGCGCAGCGCGAAAGCCCTGAGGGGGCGGGTGTGTGGAACCGTCGTTCAAAGGCCTTGCAGCAAGCGCTGATTGAGCGGTGGGGGTTGGTGTATGGGGTTTGA
>CAZWSE010000187.1:0-2283 GCA_964636575.1 uncultured Sulfitobacter sp.
GGACCATTGGTCACGTACATTCCGGCGCTTTGGGCTGGAACGGTATGATCACCTTTGGGGCACTTTATTATCTGACCCCAGTGCTGTGGAAGCGCGAACGGCTTTACAGCCTAAGCCTTGTCAGCTGGCACTTCTGGCTCGCCACCATCGGGATCGTTCTTTACGCGGCTTCAATGTGGGTTACCGGTATCATGGAAGGCCTGATGTGGCGTGAGGTTGATGCAAACGGGTTCCTTGTGAACAGCTTTGCCGACACCGTTGCCGCGAAGTTCCCGATGTATGTGGTTCGTGGCTTGGGCGGGGTTCTGTTCCTCGCGGGTGCGCTGATCATGTGTTATAACCTGTGGATGACTGTCAGACGCGCTCCGGCCAAATCGGCCAGCCTGTCCACAGCCGTTCCGGCCGAATAAGGAGGCCTGGAAAGATGGCAATTCTTGATAAGCACAAAATCCTCGAAACCAACGCAACCCTTTTGCTGGTGTTCAGTTTTCTGGTCGTGACCATCGGGGGGATCGTCCAGATTGCTCCGCTGTTCTGGCTCGAAAACACCATCGAAGACGTCGAAGGGATGCGGCCTTACTCGCCTTTGGAACTGGCGGGGCGTGATATCTACGTCCGCGAAGGCTGCTATGTCTGCCACAGTCAGATGATCCGGCCCATGCGGGACGAGGTCGAACGCTACGGGCACTATTCACTGGCTGCGGAATCCAAGTACGATCACCCGTTCCAGTGGGGGTCAAAGCGGACAGGCCCTGATCTGGCCCGCGTCGGTGGGCGCTATTCAGACGAATGGCACATCGACCACCTGCGTGATCCTCAGTCGGTCGTGCCTGAATCGGTCATGCCAAAGTATGCGTTCTTGGAAGAAACCCTGATCGAGCCTGACTACATCGGCGATCTTCTGGCGACCCATAAATTCGTCGGTGTTCCATACACAGACGACATGATCGACGCGGCTGCCGCTGACTTCACTGCGCAGGCGGACCCAGACAGCGACTACGACGATATGCTGGAACGCTATCCCGGTGCGCAGGTCCGCAACTTTGACGGCCAGCCTGGCATCTCAGAGGCCGATGCCTTGATCGCATATCTGCAAATGCTGGGCACCTTGGTTGATTTCTCAACCTTTACCCCAGACGCAAGCCGATAACAGGGAGACACGACATGGAAACCTATTCCCTTTTGCGCGAATTCGCAGACAGCTGGATGTTGTTGCTTTTGTTCACGGTCTTTGTTGCGGTTGTGGTTTGGGTGTTTCGCCCCGGATCGAACGCGACCCACCGTGATACGGCGGACATTCCCTTTCGACATGACGACAAACCCGCACCCACCAAGGAGGCAGGGCAATGAGCGACGACACCAAATCCAAGATCTATGAGGACGACCCCAATACCACCGGTCACGAATGGGACGGCATCAAAGAATTCGACAACCCGATGCCGCGATGGTGGCTTTGGACGTTCTATCTGACAATCATCTGGGGCATCGGCTACTCCATCGCCTATCCGGCATGGCCCTTGCTTAACTCAGCGACGGCGGGCGTCCTTGGTTATTCAACCCGCGCCGAGGTCGTGGCCGATATTGCAGCCGTCGATCAAGCGAATGAGGCCATCAACACCCAGTTGGCCACGGTTGAGCTGGCGTCGATCAGCGATGATCCCGAGCTGAACGGCTATGCCAGATCGGCCGGATCAGCCGTGTTCAAAACATGGTGCGCCCAGTGCCACGGGTCGGGGGCAGCAGGGGTTCAGGCCTCTGGCTATCCGAACTTGCTCGACGATGACTGGCTGTGGGGCGGGGACATTGAATCCATCCACACCACGATCGCGCACGGCATCCGCAACGAACAGGACGACGACGCCCGCTATTCCGAAATGCCCGCCTTTGGCGACATTCTGGAACCCAAGGAAATCACATCCGTGGTCAGTTACGTCCAAACGCTGTCGGGTGAAACACCAGCCGATGCGACGCTTGTCGCCCTTGGGTCAGAGGTTTTTGCGGACAACTGTTCGGCGTGCCACGGTGAAGAAGGCCAAGGCGACCGCGAACAGGGTGCGCCAAACCTGACGGATGCCATCTGGCTTTATGGAGGGGATACCGACCGTTTGATCGAGACTGTAACTTACAGCCGCTACGGGGTCATGCCGCCCTGGACGGAGCGGCTATCCGAGGCTGAAATTCGCGCGGTAGCGGTTTACGTACATCAGTTGGGCGGAGGAGAGTAGCCCAACATAGACGCCCCCCGCGCTTAGGCAGGATCAAGCGCGGGGGGCGTTTTGCGTT
>CAZWSE010000188.1:0-2283 GCA_964636575.1 uncultured Sulfitobacter sp.
CACCCCCCTCCTCCAACACCCAGAGGAGCACTGATATGCGTATCCCTCTTTCCGCAATCATCGGCCTGACCATCACCGGCCTGTTCTTTCTGGCGGCAATTTTCGCGCCGTGGATCGCGCCTTACGGCATGGCCGAAATCGTGGGCGACGTGTGGGAGCCCGCGTCAGATAAGTTCGTCTTGGGCACCGACAACATCGGCCGTGACCTGCTGACCCGCATGATCTATGGCGGGCAAACCACCATCTGGATCGCGACAATGGCCACGATCTTGTCCTTTGCCACTGGTTCGGTTCTGGGCTTCATCGCAGCAGTCTCAGGCGGATGGATCGACCAAGCCCTGTCGCGGTTTGTGGATTTGATCATGTCGATCCCGTCGCTGATCTTTGCGCTGGTGGTGCTGTCGGTTGTGCCGCGCACGATCTTCGTTCTGATCCTGTTGATGGGCCTTCTGGATGCGACACGGGTCTACCGACTGGCCCGCGCCGTGGCCGTCGACATCACCGTCATGGACTACGTAGAAGCCGCCCGCCTGCGCGGCGAAAAACTGATGTGGATCATCTTCCGCGAAATCCTGCCCAATGCGCTGTCCCCGCTGGTGGCTGAAATGGGGCTGCGGTTCATCTTTATGGTGCTCTTCGTGTCTACCCTGTCGTTCCTTGGCCTTGGGGTGCAACCCCCGCAGGCGGACTGGGGCGGCATCGTGAAAGACAACAAAGACGGCATCAACTACGGCATCGCAGCGGCGCTCTATCCGGCTTTCGCAATCGCAGCCTTGTGCATTTCGATCAACCTTGTGGCGGACTGGGTCTTGAACCGAACCACCTCACTGAAAGGGGGTCGCGGATGAGCGATACTTTGTTGAAAGTGCGCGGCCTCAAGATCGGCGCGACCGCCTATCCCCCCGGTGAAAAGCCCCAAGCCATCAAGATCGTGCACGGGGTCGATTTTGATCTGGAACCGGGCAAGGTGCTTGGGCTGATCGGCGAATCCGGTGCGGGTAAATCTACCATCGGTCTGGCCGCAATGGGCTACGGACGCGGCGGTGTTGAGATCACTGGCGGCGAGGTCTTCGTCAACGGGCGTGATATCTTGCAAGGCGGGATCAAAGGTCTGCGCAAGCTGCGCGGCGCCGAGGTGACCTATGTGGCCCAATCCGCAGCCGCTGCGTTCAACCCTGCCAAGAAGCTGATGGAACAAATCGTTGAGGCGACACTGCACCACGGTAAATGTTCCAAACCCGAGGCCGAAGAGCGCGCTGTAAAGCTGTTCGGCCAGCTTGGACTGCCTGATCCCGAAACCTTTGGCGACCGCTACCCTCACCAAGTGTCGGGCGGACAGTTGCAACGGGCGATGACGGCACTGGCGCTGTGTCCGCAGCCTGATCTGGTTGTCTTTGATGAACCAACAACGGCGCTAGATGTGACCACACAAATCGACGTTCTGGCCGCGATCAAACGGGCGATCCGTGAAACCGGTGTGGCGGCTTTGTACATCACCCACGATCTGGCCGTGGTCGCCCAAGTCAGCGATCACATCATGGTGCTGCAACAGGGCGATATGGTCGAATACGGGACCACCGATCAGATCATCAATCACCCGCAAGAAGAATACACGCAGGCGCTGGTGTCTGTCCGGTCGATTGACCACGAAGAAAAGACACCCGGCGATGCGCCTGTGCTAGAGGCCAAGAATATCACGGCCCGCTATAAGGGCACCAATTTTGACGTGCTGAAGGATGTGAACGTCGCGCTCCACCCCGGCCAGACTTTGGCGATTGTGGGGGAATCAGGCTCTGGCAAGTCGACGCTGGCGCGGGTCATCACAGGGCTTTTGCCGCCCTCCGAAGGGTCGATCAATTTCGAAGGCCGCGCCCTGACACCCGACCAGCCAAGTCGCCCCAAGGACGACCTGCGCGAGTTGCAGATGATCTACCAGATGGCCGACACCGCGATGAACCCGCGCCAAACAGTTGGCACGATCATCGGACGCCCGTTGGAGTTTTACTTCGGCCTTAAAGGCGCTGAAAAGCAAAAGCGCATTCAGGAATTGCTGGACGAGATCGAGCTCGGCGAAGGCTTTCAAGACCGCTATCCGGCCGAGTTGTCAGGCGGGCAGAAACAACGGGTCTGCATCGCACGGGCCTTGGCCGCCAAACCCAAAGTCATCATCTGCGATGAGGTCACATCCGCCCTTGATCCACTGGTGGCAGACGGCATTTTGAAGCTGCTGCTCAACCTGCAAAAGATCGAAGATGTGGCGTATCTGTTCATCACCCACGATCT
>CAZWSE010000189.1:0-2269 GCA_964636575.1 uncultured Sulfitobacter sp.
CCTGCGCCGTTGGCGGCAGTTGTTGATCGATCATTGTGTCTCGGACGAAGGAAAGATTTGTATCGGTCATATCAGCGCTCCTTCAGTGTAACGGAACGGTTGTAGACGTTCATCACCATCGAAATCAGCAATGAGATCGTGAGATAGAACAACATCAGCAAAAGGATGCATTCAATCGCACGGCCCGTCTGGTTCAGGGTGATCCCGCCCAATGTGGCTGTCACATCCGCGTAGCCCACCGCAATCGCGAGCGAGCTGTTCTTGGTGATGTTCAAGTACTGCGAAATCAACGGCGGAATAATCACGCGCAGCGCCTGCGGCAGAACCACAAGGTTCATCACACGGTTCGGGCGCAGGCCTAGTGAGGCCGCAGCCTCGGTCTGGCCCTTGGAAATCGCTTGGATCCCCGCACGCACGTTTTCTGCAATAAAGGCACCTGTGTAGATCGACAGGGCGAACCACAAAGCGATCAGCGGGCCACCGATTTGAATACCACCTTGGAAGTTGAACCCTTTAAGCGCTGGATAATCCATCGACAGCCCAAGGAACCACAGCAAGGCCACAATGGGCAGTACCCAGATAAGCAAGCCGGGGATTAATGTATTTGGTCGTTCACCGGTTTCTTCTTGAACGCGGTTGGCGCGGGCCTTCAAGCGATTGACCGCGAACCAAGACCCGAACAGGACCACAAGAACAGCGATCCAGTCCATACCGGTGCTTGTGGCGACGATGCTTGAAACGCCATCAGCGTTTTCGGCCGTCTCATTTCCACCAAGACTGTTGTTGAAAACGGGCTTGGGCGTATAAACGCCGCGGTTGGTGAAGGCAAAGCTGTCCGCAATCATCGAGGCTTTAGGCTCGTCCCCACGGAAATCGCGAGGCTGCGGCAGTACAGCGGTCATGATGGTGAAGATGATGATCAACCAGATCAGAACCGGAATATTACGGAAAATTTCGACGTAAACGGACATGATCTTTGAGACCAGCCAGTTCTTCGACAATCGCAAAACACCTGCGATCACCCCAAGAAAGGTTGCAGTGACACAAGCCAGAAAGGCAACCAGAAGCGTGTTGAAAATACCAACGAAAGCCGCCCGTGCGTGGGTGGACTGACTTGTGTACTCAATCAGACGTTGGTTGATATCGTAGTTCGCCGTGTCGCCCAGAAACCCGTAGTCAATGTTGAGGCCGGCGGCAGCAAGGTTGCTCATCAGGTTGCGCCCTAGAAAGGCGATGGCTGATATCAGCAAGACTAAAGCGATAAATTGGAATGTGTATGAACGGTAACGCGTGTCGTTGAGAAGCATCGACAGGCGGAACCCTCCCCGTTCAGGGTCGGTCATAGACGTCATAGAAATATCCCCGTTTCGCCCTGCTGTTTATTCGGCTCTGGGGCCTGATGCAGGTGCGGTCGTCGTTTGGTCGGCAAGTGTCGAGAAGGTGGTCGAAAATGAAAGGGCGCAGGAATGACCCTGCGCCCTTCATTAGGATATTTAGCGGAACGGAGGCGAGTACAGCAGGCCGCCGTTTGTCCACTGGGCGTTCAGGCCGCGGGACAGAGCAATTGGTGTGCTTTCGCCGATGTTCTTGGCAAAGATCTCACCGTAGTTGCCCTCAGCCGCGATTGCGCGCTTGGACCATTCGGCGTCCAGACCCAGCATCTCGCCAAGTGTACCTTCGGTACCCAGCAGGCGGTTGATTTCTGGGTTGTTTGTGCCGCCGGACATCTCAGCGATGTTTGCGGAAGTTACACCCAGCTCTTCAGCTGTGATCAGAGCGTTCAAAGTCCAACGGACCACGTCACCCCAGTCGTTGTCGCCGTGACGTACCAGCGGGCCGAGTGGCTCTTTGGATACGATCTCAGGCAGCAGAACGTGGTCGCCAGGCGCTTCAAAAGTCGCGCGTGTCGCGGCCAGACCGGATGCGTCCGTTGTGTACACGTCGCATGCGCCAGCAAGGTACTGCTGCTGTGCTTCAGCGTTGGTCTCAATCGGAACCGGCTGATACGAGATGTTGTTTGAACGGAAGTAGTCTGCAAGGTTCAGCTCTGTTGTTGTACCGGTTTGGATACAAACGGTCGCGCCATCCAGATCTTTCGCGGACGAAACGCCCAGATCTTTTGGAACCATGAAGCCTTGGCCGTCATAGTAGTTTACGCCAACGAAATCGAACTTCAGGTCAACGTCGCGGGAAAATGTCCATGTGGTGTTACGTGCCAGCATGTCGATTTCGCCAGAAGCCAACGCGGTAAAACGTGTCTTACCTGTGG
>CAZWSE010000190.1:0-2267 GCA_964636575.1 uncultured Sulfitobacter sp.
CGCGAACAGATGCTGCGTCAGCGAGGGCTGAAAAACGAAGGTCGGTTTTGTCCGCGTTGTGTCAGTTAATGCATATCGCAGCGAACGGCAGTACATCGCGTTTCCACATCCGCACAAAGATCCGTGTTGGTCGCGGGGGAAGGGGCTGGAAATTGGTGAAGTTAATGCCATAGAATTTCGTATGACATCGAAGACAACATTGAATGCAGGAAACCTTGCAGCTCTCGGCGCAGATCGATTGGCCGATCTTGTTCTTGATTTAGCAAAGGGCAATGCAGGGGCTAAGCGACGCCTTAGGCTCGAGCTGGCAAGCGAAGCTGGCTCTGGCGATGTGGCGCGTGAGATCCGCAAGCGGCTCACGACAATCGCTAGGTCAAAGTCGTTTATTGACTGGCAGGGGCGCAACGCTTTTGCGGCCGATCTGGATATGCAAAGACGCGCCATCGTCTCGCAAGTTGGAACGGAGGACCCAGCTGCGGCCTTTGAGCTGATCTGGAGGTTTGTAGCCCTTGCGAATGGCGTCTACGAGCGTTGCGACGACAGCACAGGACGGGTCCAATCAGTGTTTCACGAAGCCTGCGAAGACCTGATTGATCTGGCCGAGGAAGCCGAACCGGATCCGCTCGCACTTGCAGACCAGTTGCTAGAGGTCCTGACCGATGATGATTGCGGGCATTACCCAACTTTGATATCGGGTCTTGCTCCGATCCTAGGTTCAGAGGGTTTACAGCACCTCAAGGCGGGGATCACCGCTTCGGAATTTGATTTGTCGGACAACTACGCGCTTCGCATGGCGCTCGAACAGATTGCGGATGTTGAAGGCGATGCAGATGCCTACATTGCCCAGCAAAGTGATCTGGCACGAAAGGCACCACAGGTTGCCGCTGAAATTGCGCGCCGTCTTCTCGAAGCAGGGCGGGTTGAGGACGCTTGGGTCGCCATAAATGCGCCAGACGAGAAAGATCGCGGATGGATACCCTATGAGTGGGAAGCGACACGGATCAGTGTAATGCAAGCGATGGGGCAAGCCGAAGCGGCACGGGATTTCATGTGGACGTGTTATGCCTGCAGCCTCAATCCAGATCATCTGCGCGCATGGCTTGGCGGGCTACCAGATTTCGAAGATGTTGAAGCCGAGACCCGCGCCATGGAGCACGCGCTAAGTTTTGAGAGCTTCACGACAGCACTCCATTTTCTGATGACCTGGCCCGCGATTGAGCAGGCTGCAGTTCTGGTTACAAACCGCGCCGGGGAGATTGATGGACATCACTATGAACTTTTGGGGCCGACGTCCGATGCCCTCGAAGACCGCCATCCATTGGCTGCCACACTTTTGAAACGCGGCCTGATCGATTTTGCGCTGCAAAAATCGCGTGTCAAACGTTATCGCCATGCAGCGCGACACTTGCGAGAGTGCAAGAACCTGGCGGCTCGAATTGACGACTTTGCACAGTTTGAAACCCATGCGGCTTATCTCGATGGCTTGAAACAGTCTCATGGGAAGAAGACTTCATTTTGGGGGGCGGTTGTTTAGTGTTCGGCTTTCGTCGGACGCAGGGGATTTGTTCACTTTTTGTTCTTTTTCGCATAATGAAGTTTATGTTAAATATTCCGGAGTTTTATGGCCCAAATGAATGGCGATTTATGCCCGCCGCTTGGTCAAGGTCACTATCTTTAGCCTTCAAGAATTTTGAGAAGGGATTGACGGTCCAGCAGCGTATTTCTCCTTTCGCAACTTGTTTCAGCGGTGAACAAGCATCCATGACAAGCGGCACCGTTTATCATATCGATATCTGACGTAAGACTTTTTGAACCCGATGTGCAGATCGGGTCATTCCCACATACAGTGTTTCGAGCAATGCCACGCTTTATCGTTAGTGGGATGTTGTTAGCTTGTTCCAAAAGGCCACCTAGCGTGCCTTGAGAGCCACCACCCGCGGCATAAAGGAGCAAGCCCAATTTTGATGTTTGAGAGGATCCATCGCTTTGCAGCGCATAGATCCGCTCCGATAGCGAAGTAGAAGGATATCCGGCGTCCAATGAAATCTGTTCAATCAGCAAATGAGATAGCGAATGTACGAAAACGTACTCATAACCGGGAAAAGGCTTCCGCCGAAGCATATCCTTTTGATACCATTCGTCATATCGGTTCTTAAGGTCTTCTAGTGAATTGTCTGCCCCAAGGGCCTTCACCCTTTCTCGAATCAACGCGATGTCGAAATTGAAGAACAGCCCTTCACCGAACTGCTCCATTGCGGGAAGCCAGC
>CAZWSE010000191.1:0-2175 GCA_964636575.1 uncultured Sulfitobacter sp.
CAGACATGCTGACCCGTATCCGCAACAGCCAGATGCGCGGCAAGTCCACTGTAATGACCCCTGCGTCCAAGTTGCGCGCATGGGTTTTGGATGTGCTGGCCGACGAAGGCTACATCCGCGGCTATGAAAAAACCACGGGCGAAGATGGTCATCCGGCCATCGAAATCAGCCTGAAATATTACGAGGGCACTCCTGTTATTCGTGAGCTTAAGCGGGTCTCTAAACCCGGTCGCCGCGTTTACATGGGCGTCAAGGACATCCCATCGGTTCGTCAGGGCCTGGGTGTGTCGATTGTCTCCACCCCGCAGGGTGTGATGTCGGACGCAAACGCGCGCGCAGCCAATATCGGCGGCGAAGTGCTTTGCACCGTATTCTAAGGAGAATTTGATGTCTCGTATTGGTAAAAAACCAGTCGATCTGCCCTCTGGCGTGACCGCCAGCGTGTCGGGTCAAACTGTTGAAGTGAAGGGGCCGAAAGGCACCCGCAGCTTCAGCGCAACCGACGATGTGTCGATCGCAGTCGAAGACAATGTGATCACCGTCACCCCGCGCGGCAAATCTAAGCGCGCGCGCCAGCAATGGGGTATGTCCCGCACAATGGTGGCCAACTTGGTTACCGGCGTTACGGACGGCTTCAAGAAAGAGCTGGAAATTCAGGGTGTTGGTTACCGTGCCACAATGCAGGGTAACACGTTGAAACTGAACCTCGGCCTCAGCCACGACGTGGATTACACTCCACCCGAAGGCGTGACCGTCACCGCCCCGAAGCAGACCGAAGTGATCGTTGAAGGTATCGACGAACAAGTGGTCGGCCAAGTGGCTGCCGAAATCCGCAAGTGGCGTAAGCCTGAGCCCTACAAGGGCAAAGGTATCCGTTACAAAGGCGAATATGTCTTCCGCAAAGAAGGCAAGAAGAAGTAAGGACGCAAATCATGGCAAACAGCAAAAGACAGTTGTTTTTGAAACGCCGTATGCGCGTTCGGAACAAACTTCGCCGCGTAAACGCAGGCCGCATGCGCCTGTCGGTACACCGCAGCAACAAAAACATCAGCGTCCAGCTGATCGACGACGTAAACGGCCGCACATTGGCGTCCGCTTCTTCGCTCGAGAAATCTCTGGGTGTGGTTGGCAAGAACAACGTTGAAGCCTCGACAAAAGTCGGTGCCGAGATCGCCAAACGCGCAAAGAAAGCTGGCGTAACCGAAGCATACTTTGACCGGGGCGTTTTCCTGTTCCACGGCAAGGTTAAAGCTTTGGCCGATGCAGCCCGCGAAGGCGGTCTGAAAATCTAAAGCGTAGGGGGCCGCTGCCTGTGGCCCTCTCGATGATCCGGGAACGTTTTGTTCACTTGGATTGAACCAGACAGGGCCAGACGCCCGCAATCAAGGAGGCCAATATGGCCAGAGACAATAACCGGGGCGGTCGCGGTCGCGACGAGAACCCAGAATTCACAGACCGCTTGGTTGCGATCAACCGTGTGTCCAAAACTGTAAAAGGCGGTAAGCGCTTTGGTTTTGCTGCACTCGTTGTTGTTGGCGATCAAAAAGGCCGCGTTGGTTTCGGTAAAGGTAAAGCGAAAGAGGTCCCTGAGGCCATTCGCAAAGCCACCGAGCAAGCCAAGCGCCAGATGATCCGCGTTCAGCTGCGCGAAGGCCGCACCCTGCACCACGATGTCGAAGGACGTCACGGCGCTGGTAAAGTCGTTATGCGCACGGCGCCGGAAGGTACTGGTATTATTGCCGGTGGTCCGATGCGTGCTGTGTTTGAAATGTTGGGTGTGAAGGACGTTGTGTCCAAATCCATCGGCTCTGCCAACCCGTACAACATGATCCGCGCCACCATGAACGGCCTGCTGAAAGAAAGCAGCCCCCGTTCCGTGGCCCAGCGTCGCGGCAAGAAAGTCGCTGACATTCTGCCAAAGCGTGATGATGTATCTGCATCATCCGACCAAGTGGCTGAGGAGGCTTAAACCATGGCTAAGACTATCGTTGTCAAACAGACAGGCTCCCCCATCCGTCGCCCCGCCAAACAGCGCGCGACTTTGATCGGCTTGGGTCTGAACAAAATGAACCGCACCCGTGAGCTGGAAGATACCCCTTCCGTGCGCGGCATGGTCAACTCGATCTCTCACATGGTTGAGATCATCGAGGAGAAGGGCTGAGTTAGCTTTTCTGA
>CAZWSE010000192.1:0-2076 GCA_964636575.1 uncultured Sulfitobacter sp.
GGCTGATTACCCCCATTTCTCCTACGTGAACCCTGATGCGCCAAAGGGCGGTGAGGTTTCGCTCGCGACAGGTGGCACTTTCGACAGCATGAACCCTTACAGCCGCAAAGGCCGTGCTGCGGCCTTATCATCGGTCATGTATGAAAGCCTGTTGGGCCAGGCTCTGGCTGGGCGCTCGGCAATGCCTGCTGACGACCTGAATGGCATGTATTGCCTTCTGTGTGAGCGGTTGGAATATCCGGTAACAAAAGACTGGGTGATTTTCCATATGCGCCCTGAAGCCAGATTCTCGGACGGCACACCTGTGACGGCTCATGATGTTTTGTTCAGCCACAATCTACTGCTTGATGAAGGATTGAAATCTTACGGTGACGCCGTGCGCAAACGTATCCCGAAAGCCGAAGTCCTGTCGGATCACAGCATCAAATTCTACTTCACCGAAGGCATATCGCGCCGCAGCCTGATCGATCAGGTGGGAGCTGTGCCGGTGTGGTCGCAAAAGTGGTACGAGGAAACTGGCGCCGGACTTGATGAAAGCCGTCTTGAGGTCGCGCCCGGCTCTAGCCCTTATATGATCGATACCGTCGATGTGAACCGACGCGTAGTCTACAAGCGCAACCCTGATTATTGGGGCCGGCATTTGCCCATAAACAAGGGCCGTCACAACTTTGACCGCATACGAATAGAGTATTTTGCCGACCAGACCGCGGCCTTTGAGGCCTTCAAGGCCGGTGAGGTGACCTTGCGGACCGAGCGTGATCCGAAAATCTGGGCCTCCGAATATACCTTTCCAACCGTTCAAAACGGCAGTGTCATGATCGAAGAACTGCGCGATGGTGTCCCCCCCGCGATGGAGGGTTTGGTGTTCAATCTTGGTCGTGAAACTTTGAAAGACAAGCGCGTTCGAGAGGCCATAGCTTTGGCTTTCAACTTTGAATGGACAAACAAGTCATTGCTCTATGGGTTGTTTACGCAGCAACAGTCATTCTCGGACGGGTCACCCTTGATGGCGCAAGGGGTTCCTGAAAGTGATGAGCTAGCGTTTCTCAAATCACTGGGCGATGTCGTGCCCGAAGCTGTGTTTTCTACGGACGTCTACGTGCCGCATACTTCGGATGCGGATCGGCTGATAAGCCGTCGGAACATCCGCAACGCTATGAAACTTCTCGATGAGGCCGATTGGCCTGTCGGGTCTGACGGCATCCGCCGCAATGCTACAGGTGAGATCCTGACCATTGATATTCTGCTCAACGCCAGTGGTTCCGCAACAAACCGGGCTATTGCCGAAAACTTTGCCAGCAATCTCAAAACGCTGGGTGTTAACGTCAACGTCGAAGCTGTGGATGCAGCCCAATACACCAACCGCGAGCGTGATCGTGACTATGATCTTGTTTTTGACGGCTACCCTGCCTTGCTGGGTACCGGCACCGGATTGAAGCAACGCCTTGGGTCCGAGGCTGCTGAATTCAGCCTGTTCAACCCCGCCGGTCTGGCCAGTCCGATGGTTGATGCGATTATCGAAGCTTCTTTGCTAAGCGAAAGTCAGGCCGAAGAAGACATGATGATCCGCGCCCTCGACCGCGCCCTTCGCTATGAATTTATCATGATCCCGACCGGTGCTCGCACGAAACACTGGGTGGCCTATTTTGATATGTACGAGCGTCCTGAGACTATGCCCCCCTATGCTTTGGGCACGCTGGATTTCTGGTGGTACAACGAGGACAAGGCCGCAGCGCTTAAATCGTCTGGCGTGTTGAGGTAACGGCACTGCTATGGGCGCCTATATTTTCAGACGGTTACTGCTGATCATTCCAACGCTTTTGGGTATCATGATCGTGAATTTCACCCTGACGCAGTTTGTGCCAGGCGGCCCCGTGGAACAGGCGATCGCGCGGTTGCAGGGTGGTGGCGATGTCTTTAGCGGCTTTGCGGGTGGCGAAGGCGATACGACCTTGACGGAATCCAATAGCGACAGCCAGTATGTCGGCGCTCGTGGCCTGCCGCCTGAATATATCGAAGAGCTTGAAAAAGAGTTCGGCTTTGACAAGCCCCCCGTTGAACGCTTTTTCAACATGA
>CAZWSE010000193.1:0-1828 GCA_964636575.1 uncultured Sulfitobacter sp.
GGATCAATGCCGCCAGCGGCGATCACTTTGGGGTGGACCATGCCGCTGCCAAGGATCTCCAGCCAGTCGTCGCCCTCGCCCACTTTCAGCGTGCCGCCTTCCCATGAACAGCGGATATCGACCTCGGCCGAAGGCTCGGTGAAGGGGAAGTGGGAGGCGCGGAAGCGGAGTTCTACGTCGTCGACTTCAAAGAAAGACCGCACGAATTCTTCCAGCACCCATTTCAGGTTCGCCATCGAGATATCTTTGTCCAGCGCCAGCCCTTCGACCTGGTGGAACATCGGCGTGTGCGTTTGGTCGTAGTCAGCGCGATACACACCGCCGGGGCAGATGATCCGCAGGGGCGCGCCCATGGCTTCCATCGACCGGATTTGCACGGGCGAGGTATGGGTGCGCAGCACATGCGGCGGGCGGTTGTCGCCTTCCGCGCGGTGCATATAGAATGTGTCCATTTCAGCCCGCGCGGGGTGGTGGCCGGGGATGTTCAACGCATCAAAATTGTACCAGTCCGTATCAATGCGCGGCCCTTCGGCAACCGAGAACCCCATGTCCGCAAAAATCGCCGTAACCTCTTCTGTGACTTGGGAAATCGGGTGGATGGAGCCTTGCTTTCGGTCCCGCGATGGCAACGTCACATCGAGCCATTCAGTGCGCAAACGCGCGTCCAAGGCCGCATCGCCAAGGGCCGATTTCTTGGCTGCGAGCGCCGAGTTAATCTCGTCTTTAAGGGCGTTCAAAGCAGGGCCAGCGGTCTGGCGCTCTTCGGGGGTCATCTTGCCCAGCTCGCGCATTTTCAAGGCCACTTCGCCCTTCTTGCCAACGGCTTGAACACGGATGTCTTCCAGTGCCGCCTCGTCCGGCGCACCGGCGATCAGATCCAGATATTTGGCTTTCAGATCGTCCATGATCGTCCCCTTAATTCTGCGTAGGCACGGTGTTACCACGCGGACCCCGAAACGCAAGAAGCGCTATGATTTTGGGCCGCACAACCCGTACACAATCCGTACACAACCTGTACACCGATGGTATGCACAAAGCTGGCGGCGTGGTGCCCCGACGAAAAAAGGCGCCCTGTGATCAGAGCGCCCTTTCCAAATTCTATCTGCGGTGACCTGCTTTAGGCTGGCAGCGCCGATTTGGCTTGGGCGACAATCGCCTCAAACGCGGCAGGTTCGTGCACGGCCAGATCGGCCAGAACCTTACGGTCGACTTCGATGCCGGCCAGTGTCAGACCGTTGATGAAACGGCTGTATGTCATGGTTTCGTCCAATGCACGGACACCTGCGTTGATCCGCTGGATCCACAACGCGCGGAAGTTGCGCTTGCGGTTGTGGCGGTCGCGGGTCGCGTATTGGTTGGCTTTGTCTACCGCCTGTGCCGCGACCTTGAAGGTGCTTTTGCGACGGCCGTAGTAGCCTTTGGCGGCCTTGATGACCTTCTTGTGGCGTGCGTGCGTGACGGTACCGCCTTTTGTTCTCGACATGTCTATACCCTCCTAAAAAATCAGCGTGCGTAGGGCATCATCGGTTTGATGATACCTTCGTCAGCTTTGCTAAGGGTGACTGTTCCGCGGGCGTTGCGCAGGAACTTGTTCGAGCGTTTGATCATGCCGTGACGCTTGCCCGCTTGGGCGGCCACAACACGACCGGAGGCCGTTACTTTGAACCGCTTTTTGCAGCTCGATTTGGTCTTCATCTTTGGCATTTCCGTCTCCTATCTTTTGGGTCGGTCATTTGCGCGACTCGGCATGCCGTTTTGGCCGGACGCGCGACAGAGGTGCTCTATAGGGTCATCGGGGGAAGCTGGCAAGCGGTTTCGCGGCGAAACC
>CAZWSE010000194.1:0-1731 GCA_964636575.1 uncultured Sulfitobacter sp.
GACGCGGGTTTTTGACAGGTGGTGCAGGTGTATCGGCTGGGCTTGGACTGGGCATCATACCAACGCTGGCTCCGGCTCAGGTTATGCTTGGCGATATCCAACTGGATGTTGTCAGTGATGGTTCACTGACCCTGCCCGGTGGGTTCATTTTTGACCCGATGCCAAAAGATGAACTGGCGCCGATCTTGCAAAAGTACGACCTGTCTGCGGATGTGCTAACCCCGCCTTGCAACGTGACGCTGATGCGGCAAGGGGACAGGACAATTCTGTTTGATGTGGGGTCCGGCCCTGACTTTGCGCCGAACTCCGGCACATTGCTGGACGCTTTGGACGCGCTTGAGGTCGCGCCCGAGCACGTGACTGATGTGGTTTTCACCCACGCCCATCCCGATCATCTTTGGGGGTTGCTGGATGACTTTGATGACCCCCTGTTCACCGAAGCCTCCTACATGATCGGGCAGGCCGAATGGGACTATTGGATGAACCCCAACACAGTCGACACCATAGGCGAGGCCCGCGCGTCCTTTGCGGTGGGGGCAGCACGACGACTGGCGATGATTGAAGACCAGATGACTTTCTTCAACGACGGGGACGAAATTCTGCCCGGCGTCGCAGCGCGCGCCACCTTCGGCCACACCCCAGGCCACATGGCACTAGAGGTGCGAGACGGGTCTGACAGCGTGATGATCCTTGGCGATTGCATCGGCAACCACCATGTCGCTTTTGAGAAACCAGAATGGGCTTCCGGGTCCGATCAAGATCAGGATCAAGCCGCCAAAACGCGGGTCTCACTGTTGGACCAACTCGCGTCCGAGAAAATGCGTGTCATCGGGTTTCACTTGGCTGGAAACGGGGTTGGGTTTGTCGACAAAACAGCAGACGGATACGCATTCGTGCCGGAGGACAAAGCATGAAACATGTCGCAGCCCTTTGCGCGCTTTTGGCCGCGCCAGCACTCGCCAGCGAAGACATCGCGGATCAATACGAAGGGTCCGTGCTGTATTCTAAACCGGTCGAATTCGTTCCGGGCGTGTATTCCGCCATTGGTGCGACCGCCCCGCCCACCTATGAAAACGCAGGCCACAACAATAACCTAAGCTTCATCGTAACAGACGAAGGCGTCGTCGTTGTCAACAGCGGCGCGTCTTTTGAATTGGCCGAAGCACTCCATACGGAGATCAAGGCCGTCACCGATCAACCGGTGGTCCTTGTGTTTACAGAAAACGGCCAAGGCCATGCCATGTTGGGGAATTCTTATTGGGTGGACCAAGGCGTTAAAGTTGTCGCGCACGAAGAGGCAGCGGCAGAGTTTGAGGAATACGGACCGAACTCTCTCAGGGCGGCGCAAGCACGTGTCAAAGACCGTGCGGAAAAGACCGCCCTCGCCCAGCCGACCGAGACCTTTACCGACAGCTACGTTGTCGAACTCGGCGGTGTGCAGATCGAAGCCCGCTATCTAGGGCCGGCCCACAGCCCTGGCGACATCGTGGTTTGGCTCCCTCAAAAGAGCCTTGTGATCGCAGGTGACATGGCCTTCCACGAACGCATGTTGCCGATCTTTGAGCACACTATGACCGCCGACTGGATCGAAACATGGGAAACCGAATTTGAAGCCTTGAACGCGACCTATGTGATCCCCGGGCACGGGCATCCGACCAACATGGATCAGGTACGGCGCTACACGCGCGACTATCTGATCTATCTGCGGGCACAGGTGGGGGCGCATCTTGA
>CAZWSE010000195.1:0-1693 GCA_964636575.1 uncultured Sulfitobacter sp.
CAAGCTGACGGCGTTGATGGGGGATATGACCACCGGCGGCGCTGCGGCAGAGCAGACCTTGGAAGGGTTGCTGTCTATCTCGGCGCAGCTTGAGACTATGGCGGCACAGTCCTCGTTTCGCTTTGGGGCGACAGGGGCCTATGAGGCGCTTGTGAACCAGCGGGTCGAGGCGCTGCGCGAAGAACGCTATGCAGGCCGTCAGACCTTCGGTGAATTCATGATGCGCCGGTATGAGCCTGCGATGCGCACGGTGAAATCCGCTGAAAAGCGGCTTGGCGCCTTGGCGGATCGCGCCATTCGCGCGGGCGATTTGTTGCGGACGCGAGTGGATGTGGAACGCTCTGCCCAGAACCAGAAGCTGCTTGAAAGCATGGACCAACGATCAGATCTGCAACTGCGGCTGCAGCGTACTGTCGAAGGGCTGTCTGTGGTCGCGATCAGCTATTACGCGGTCTCGCTGGCCTCTTATTTGGTCTACCCGATGACAGAGGCGACAGGGATCAGCAAAGGCATGTTGACTGCACTGGTCACTCTGCCCGTGATCCTTTTGGTCTGGTGGATGATCCGCCGCGTGCGCCGCCGGATCGAATAGAGCAAAAAGACCCTGCCTTTACCCTTTGCCAAATACTCACATCACCACGGCCTGTCACAAGGACAGGTGTTTGTTCAGCGCCCTCTGATCCGCGGGTCAAGCGCGTCGCGCAGCCCGTCGCCCAGATAGTTGACCCCCAGAACCGTCAGTGAAATGGCCAAACCGGGCAGGATCACGCGTTCCGGAAACTCTTCCATGCGTGGCACCATATCGGACAGCATCTTGCCCCATGTGGGGAAGTCCGATGGAAAGCCGACCCCAAGGAAAGACAGCGCACTTTCGGTGATGATTGCCGTTGCCAGACCCAGCGTGGCCGAGACCATGATGGGTGAGACGATATTGGGCAGCAAATGGCGGGTGATGATCTTGTAGGGTGTTGTCCCGATGGAGCGCGCGGCCAGAATGAATTCGCGTTCTTTCAAGGCCAGCACTTCACCCCGCACGATCCGCGCGGTTTGCATCCAAGACGTGATCCCGATGACGCCGACGATCAGAATGAACATGCCTGTTTCCGGCCCGAACTGCGCCCGTAAAGGCTGTCGGAACAGGGTCACTGCCACCAGCAGGAGGGGCAGGATGGGCAGCGACAGCACCAGATCCGTAAACCGCATCAGCAGCCCGTCGAGCTTTTTGAAGTAGCCCGCGACCACGCCGATCAAGGTGCCGATCACCAGTGCGAGCGTCATTGCCGCCCAGCCCACAGCCATCGACGCGCGCCCGCCGGCCATCATTTGTGCGACCATATCGCGGCCCAGGTTGTCTGTGCCCAAAGGGCGGCTCCAAAGGACTTTGGCCTCGCTGTCCCAGAGGGCCGTGTATATAGGTCGCAAATCTTTGTTGCGGATGTCCAGTTTTTGCGGGTCGACCGTCCAGATCAGCGGTCCGATCAGCACGGCCAGCGTGATGAAGAACAAGAACCCGCCGCCAAAGAGCGCGCCTTTGTGTTTCTTGAATTGGTCCCAGACGTCCTTCCACTGGCTGCGTGGCGGCTTGGAGGGTTCCAGGTCTTTGAGGGCGCCGATGGGCGTGGCTGGCACGGGCTCAGTCATAGCGGATCCTCGGGTCTAGAATGCCGTAAAGCACATCTGCGATCAGGTTGAA
>CAZWSE010000196.1:0-1568 GCA_964636575.1 uncultured Sulfitobacter sp.
ATCGTTTCGGCCCGAATGAAGCCGCGCTCAAAATCGCCGTGGATCACGCCCGCCGCTTTGGGGGCTGAGGTGCCGGTTTTGATGGTCCAGGCCCGCGCCTCTTTGGGGCCGACGGTGAAATAGGTTTCCAAGTGCAGCAACGCGTAGCCTGCTTTGATCAACCGATCGAGACCCGCTTCATCCAACCCCATCTCAGTCAGGAACATCTCGGCCTCATCGTCTTCAAGCTGGCTGATTTCTTCTTCAATCTGGGCTGAGATAATGACCGCAGAATTGCCCTGCGCCGCCGCCATTTCAGCAACCTTGGCAGAATGGGCATTGCCCTCAGACGCTTCCGCTTCACCGACGTTGCAGACATAGAGAACTGGCTTGGCCGTCAGCAGTTGCAGCAGCTTCCATGCGCGGCTGTCGTCCTCGTCGACCTCAACCACACGGGCAGGTTTGCCGTCGTTCAACACCGCGAGCGCCGCATTCAGCAACCGTTCCTGTTGCACCGCTTCTTTGTCCCCGCCTTTGACCTTGCGGACCAAGCCTTGCAGGCGCTTTTCGATGCTTTCGATATCGGCCAGCATCAACTCGGTCTCAATGGTATCCGCGTCAGACACAGGGTCCACGCGGCCTTCCACATGGGTCACGTCCCCGTCTTCAAAACAGCGCAAGACATGGGCGATGGCGTCGACTTCGCGGATGTTGGCCAGAAACTGGTTGCCAAGGCCTTCGCCTTTGGACGCACCTTTAACAAGCCCCGCGATGTCTACAAAAGTCATGCGTGTCGGGATGATCTGTTTGGACCCAGCAATGGCGGCCAGCTTGTCCAAACGGTCATCCGGCACGCCAACCTCGCCCACGTTGGGTTCAATGGTACAAAAGGGAAAATTCGCGGCCTGTGCGGCAGCGGTGCGGGTCAGAGCGTTAAAAAGCGTGGATTTCCCGACATTCGGCAACCCGACGATACCCATTTTGAAACCCATCTGCGCTCTCCTGATCTACGTATCAGGCGCTTCTAGGCGGGACGGTCCTGCCATGCAAGTCATGCGTCGCGGGTGCTGGCCCTGTCGCTTTCACGACGGGGCCAGACATCGTGTTATCTATAGATCTTTCGGAGCGATGTTTTCGATCTCGGTCCAGTTCGCGTCTGCCTTTGCGCCATTGCCTTCGACATCAGCGCTAAAGCCCTTCAACGCGGCAGGGTAGGAATAGAACGACAGCTTGCCGTTATCGATGCGGAACAAGTTCGGATCGCCATCAAGCTTCTTGCCCAAGGCGACCCCCATCCGACAGTATCCACCATGTTGCGGCACGAACTTGGCGGGGCTGGCTTGGAAGGTCTCTAGGTTTTCAGCGGATGCAAAACGGTACGTGGCGCCTTCGTATTCGACCCAGTACTTTTCCGACCCCAAAACAGGTTTGCCTTCTGTGAAATAGGCGACTGCGTCATGGCTTTTCAGAGCAATCTGAGCCGAGCTGACATTGACCGACGCTGTTGAGGTAATGTCATAGGCCATAGCTGGGCCTGATGTAGCAAATGCAAAGGCCAACCCGCATGCGATAAGTGTCTTTTTCATTTT
>CAZWSE010000197.1:0-1537 GCA_964636575.1 uncultured Sulfitobacter sp.
GCCTTCCATCGTGGGTTGGGCGGCGCGGGTCTCTAGGATTGGGCGTAGCGACATTTCAGGTCTCCTTTCGGCTTTCCCTTGGGATATAGCCGCAGGCCGCAGGTGCGCAATCGCAGGCGCTTAACGGCATCTGTGCAGATTTGCGCAGAGCGGCAGTCTAACGCGCCCACCATTCCGCAGGCTTCACACGCCCCCCGCGCTTGCGGTCCAACCACAAGGCAATTTTGCGAAACCGTGACAGAGCCAGCTTCAACCACAGCCGATGCCAAGCCGTTTTGAAATCACGGTTGAACGGACAGACCCGCATGCAAATCGCACAATCCGTGGATTGCTTGGCCCAGAATGAGAAACACTTCTCAGCGTCAGACGTCCATTTGCGCACGCCCTTTATGGCCGAAACATTGGCCCCGCCGACCTCAGGCGGCCCAAACGGCAGCGCTTTGACAGGGCAGGCATCAGCGCATTTCGTGCAAACATCGCAAAACGCTTTCACGCCCTTGGGTTGGGGTAGGTCATGGGCCAAAGGCAGATTGGTGAAGATCTTGGAAAACCGCAGACGCGGGCCGAATTCGGGCGTGATCACCATTTGATTGCGGGCATATTCGCCCAAGCCCGCCTTGACCGCATATGGGATCACAAGGGCCGTGTCGTTCATGCTCGCCACAGCTTCATAGCCCAAGTTGCGGATATAGGCGGCCAGTTGCATCACAATCGCGGCCTCATGGCTGTATTCGCGGCCCGTGGCAGCACCGGCCAAAGCAGAGGGGTAGGTGGCGACCAAGGCCTCATCCATCTCATGGCCCAGAACGATAACAGATGTCAGACCCTCAGGCAGATCATTAGGGACCTCTGACAGATCACGGGTGTCCACACGGGACGCATAATGCCACCGCGCGTCGACTTCAGTAACAGCACATAGGTCCGCACCAAAGAACGACGCAATTCGTTTCACCTCCACGGCCATCTGCGCAGGGTCATCGACCTCAACAGCATCAGGCGCAACAGGCGTGTCATAACTGATCGGCGCCTGAAACCCCTCGCGGCGGCCTTCATCGGCATGGCGGTTGGTGATAACGTCCGAGATCAACCAGCTCGCATTGCGCAGAGCAAAATCGCGCTGGGAAAAGCCGGCCCCACGACGCGGGATCGCCTCCATCCGGTAAGACGCAAAGAAGGCATCGGTATGCTTGGTGCGCACGCCCTCATCCCACATGGCGCGGGTGAAGACATCATTGCGCTGGGTGAAGGGGGTGAAATCTTCGGTAATCTCGATCCCCGCGGCAGCATCTGTGGGGCGGGTGTCGGGGGTGTTCTGGGGGTAGGCCATTCACTTAGAGTACAAGCCGCCACGCGCGGGTCAATGGGGGCGACGTCAGGCGGGCCGAGGGGTTGCGACGCAACATTGGTTCTTCTCACGTTATCCCTGCCAAGCACATTTCTTGTTTGAGCCAAGCGCTGTGGTCATCATATCGCCGACCCATAAGGCGGGTCGCCGACGCATGGGCGCTTGCGGCTTGTTCTGGGCTTGTGCAGCGAA